>JAUMWN010000103.1:1842-9171 GCA_030529625.1 Coriobacteriales bacterium | reverse complement strand
TCATGCCGGGGAACTTCTTGGGCGGCATCATGGGCTTGGTGCGCATCTGCTCGGGCGCGTCGGCCTGCTCGGCCTCGTCGAGCGCGAACGGACGGATGGTGGCGTGCGGGCACACGTTGGCGCAGGTGTTGCACTCAATGCACTTGGACTCGTCCCAGTGCGGCACGAACACGGCCACGCCGCGCTTCTCGTACGCGGAGGCGCCCAGCTCGAACTGGCCGTCGGCGATGTCCTTGAACGCGGAGACGGGCAGGGAGTCGCCGTCCATCATGTCGATGGGGTTGAGCAGCTCCTTGACCTGCTTGACGATGGCCTCCTTGCCCTCCAGGGTGAGGACGGCCGGCTCGTCGGTCGCGGTCTTCCAGCTCTCGGGAATCTCGATCTCCTGGTAGGCGGTGGCGCCGGCGTCGATGGCCTTCCAGTTGGCCTCGACGATAGCCTGGCCCTTCTTGGCGTAGGAGTACTCGGCGGCATCCTTCATGTACTGGATGGCGTCGGCGGCGGGCAGCACGTTGGCCAGCGCGAAGAACGCGGACTGGAGGATGGTGTTGGTGCGCTTGCCCATGCCAACCTCAATCGCCAGGTCGATGGCGTTGATCAGCACGACGTGGATGTCGTTGTTGGCGATGTAGCGCTTGGCCTCGGCGTTGAGATGCTTGTCGAGCTCCTCGATACCCCACTGGCAGTTGATGAGGAAGGTGCCGCCAGGCTTGACGTCGCGGACCATCTTGAAGCCCTTGACGATGTAGCTGGGGTTGTGGCATGCCACAAAGTCGGCCTTGCTCACGTAGTACGGCGAACGGATGGGGCTGTCACCAAAGCGCAGGTGGCTCACGGTCACGCCGCCGGTCTTCTTGGAGTCGTACTGGAAGTAGGCCTGCACGTACTTGTCGGTGTGGTCGCCAATGATCTTGATGGAGTTCTTGTTGGCGCCCACGGTACCGTCGCCACCGATGCCCCAGAACTTGCACTCGATGGTGGAGGGGTCGGCGGTGTTGGGAGCGTCGGCGTCCTCGTCCAGCGAGAGGCCCGTGACGTCGTCCACGATGCCAAGCACGAACTCACGCTTGGGCTCGTCCTTCTTGAGCTCGTCGTACACGGCAAAGGCGCTCGCGGGAGGCGTGTCCTTGGAGCCAAGGCCGTAGCGGCCACCGATGACCTTGATGCCCTCGACGCCACCCTCGAACAGCGAGGTGACGACGTCCTGGTACAGGGGCTCGCCAATGGAGCCGGGCTCCTTGGTGCGGTCCACGACTGCGATGGACTTAACGGTCTTGGGCAGGGCGGCGATAAAGTGCTCCACCGACCACGGACGATACAGGCGCACCTTTACCAGGCCGACCTTCTCGCCGTGGGCGTTGAGGTAGTCAACGACCTCCTCGAGCACGTCGCAGAACGAGCCCATGCACACGACCACGCGATCGGCGTCGTCGGCGCCGTAGTAGTCGAACAGGTGATAGCTGGTGCCCAGCTTCTCGTTGATCTGGTTCATGTAGTCCTCGACGACTGCGGGTAGCGCGTCGTAGGTACTGTTGCAGGCCTCGCGGTGCTGGAAGAAGATGTCGCCGTTCTCGTGGGAGCCGCGGGCGGCGGGGTGCTCGGGGTTGAGGGCGTGGTCGCGGAAGGCCTGGACGGCGTCCATGTCCACCATGTCCTTGAGGTCCTCGTAGTCCCACATAGCGACCTTCTGGATCTCGTGAGACGTGCGGAAGCCGTCAAAGAAGTTCAGGAACGGGGTGCGACCCTTGATGGCGGCGAGATGCGCGACGGCGGAGAGGTCCATGACCTCCTGGACGTTGCCCTCGGCGAGCATGGCGAAGCCGGTCTGACGGCAGGCCATGACGTCGGAGTGATCGCCAAAGATGTTGAGGGCGTGGCTGGAGACGGTGCGCGCCGACACGTGGAACACGCCGGGAAGCTGCTCGCCCGCGATCTTGTACATGTTGGGAATCATGAGCAGCAGGCCCTGCGACGCCGTGTAGGTGGTGGTAAGGGCACCAGTGCCCAGAGAGCCATGCACGGCACCGGCGGCGCCTGCCTCGGACTCCATCTCCACGACCTTGACGGGCGTGCCAAAGATGTTCTTTTGGCCCTTGGCTGCCCACTGGTCGACGTAGTCGGCCATGGGGCTGGACGGCGTGATGGGGTAGATGCCCGCCACCTCGGTAAACGCATACGACACCCATGCCGCAGCGTTGTTGCCGTCCATGGACTTAAATTTTCTCGCCATGTCCTCTCCTTCTCGAATTGGGACGCGCTCCCTGCACGCGCCATACTCACACAGGGTTAATGATACCGCATTCCGTAGGATTTACCGCCTGCGTTCGGCCCGCGGCGCCTTGCTTAACAAAGTTAGCGTTACTTGTTTCACACTTCGCTTAATGAGGCGCGACCTCAGGGTGTCCGTTTGGGAAGAGGTGCCTTTGGGACATTGGGCAGGGCATGCCGTGACGCGTCCCCTTTTGCCGAATGTGTCCCAAAGGCACCTCTTCCCAAACGGACACTGCGTGATGCCAAATCCACCTCGTTTGATTAGAATATGCGTAGACATGGAAGGAGCCGCATGAAATTGCCCATACGCAAACGCACAGGCGTGAGCTTGGTCTTTTTTGCGGCACTCGTCGTGCTCTTGGCCTACCTCGCCAATCACCCCTACAAGCTGGGCGTTCCCACGCCCTCCCCGCGCGAGGACCTGTCGATGGAGGAGGGATGGACCACCGAGGACGGCACGCCGGTGGACCTAGGCGACCTGCGCTCGATTCCCGGGTTTGCACAAAATGGCGCCACCATCACCACGCACCTGCCTAGCGGCATACCATCCCAGGCAGAGCTCAACTTTGTGAGCAGAAACCTCACGCTGCACCTGTTCTACGGCGACGAGGAGGTGTACGCGTTCGATCCCGCGCGCGAGCCTTCAGATAAGCCCTATGCGACGCACTTTAACTTTGCGCCCCTCTCGCCCACCGACTCCGGAAAGGTCGCGCGCCTGGTGGTACGCCCCGTCTATGCGGACATGTCGCCGCGCCTCACCGACGTGCGCATTACCGAGACGAGCACCTACATACAGGACTATGTGAAGGCGCATGGGTTTGCGCTGATGGAGAGCCTGGTCACGATCTTTATTGGCATCTCGGTAATCGTGTTTAACATAGCTCTGCGCAAGATTGACCACGGTCAGACGGACTTGTTCGCCTTGGGATCGGCAATCATCTTTATGGGCATGTGGTCGGCCGCGGTAACCAACGTGTTGCAGCTGATTGGCGTCAACGCAGCAGTGGCGAGCACCTTGGAGTATCTGTCGCTGCTGTTTGTGCCCTATCCCATCGTATGCTTTGCCGGTTCCCTCATCCTCCCGCGCAATCGCAAGCGCTTCAACTTTGTCGCGCGGGTCATCGCCGTAGGGTGCATCGCGCTCACCGCGTTCTTGTGCGTGGGGTGCGGGGCCAACATGCACGAGGCATTGCCCATCTCGCATGCCCAGCTCCTCTCGTGCGCAGCAATCGTTACGGTAGAGGTCATCGCTGCCGTTCGGGAGAAGGCCCGGTCCGACATACGGGAGGAGCTGGCATCCCACAACGCCATGCTCATCGCCTTCCTAGTGTTTATGGCATGTGCCATGGCAGACTTCGTGGTGTTTACCGTCTCCAAGCATGGCGTGTCGGACTCGGCCTTTTTCGTGCGACACGGTCTGTTCGTGTTCGCGGCCGTCCTTGCCATGGAGGCCGCCCGCGCGAGCCTTATGTACATTGATCGTGCGGCGTACGCGGACAAGGTCGAGGTAATCGCCTACACCGACTCTCTCACCAACATTGGCAACCGCACCGCCTGGAAAATCATGCGCGACGAAGTGGAGGTCGCGCTGGCAAACGGCACCTTACAGGACGTGGCCATCTGCCAGCTAGACGTCAACTTCCTCAAGAGAGTCAACGACACGTATGGCCATGCGGCGGGCGACCGCTACATCAAGCACGCCGCAAACACGATTAAGCGATCGTTTGGCATAGAGGGCACCTGCTATCGCACCGGTGGCGACGAGTTTACCGTGGTGATTGCCGGAGAGCACCTGGACGAGCGAGTAGAGGAATGCACGCGGCTCTTTTATCTGTCCCTGGACGAGCAGAGCGCAGCCAGGGAAGGTGACGTGGTGCTAAGCATGGCGCTTGGCGTGGCTCGCGCGAGCGAGGCTGAGCCGCACACCTTATCGGCCGCCCAAAAACTCGCCGACAAGCGCATGTACGCCAACAAGCGTGCCATGAAGGCCGAGCGCACAGAGTAAAATGGCGTACGAAGGCTGACGAGCGCAAGGGAGAAGGTCGTGGAGAACACCGTGGTGGGCCGGTTTGCGCCCACGCCTTCGGGGCGCATGCACGCGGGCAATGTGTTTGCCGCGCTCATGGCGTGGCTGGGCGTGCGTGCCGCCGGCGGTCGCCTGGTGCTGCGCATAGAGGACCTCGACCCACGTGCCCAGAGGCCCGAGGCCACCCGGTTGCTCCTGGACGACCTGCACTGGCTCGGTCTCGACTGGGACGAGGGGCCGTACTACCAGAGCGAGCGTGCTGACGTATATGCCCAGGCCCTGCACGCGCTGGAGGGGCGCGGTCTCACCTACCCCTGCTTTTGCACGCGCTCCGAGCTGCACGCGGCCTCGGCACCCCATGCGTCGGACGGCACGCCGCTGTATGCCGGCACCTGCCGGGGCCTCTCGGCAGCCGAAGTTGAGAGGCGCTCACGCGTGCGTCCTCCCGCAACGCGCCTGCGCGTGCCCGAGCAGGACGACCCAGCGGGCACCATCGCCTTTGAGGACCTGGTGTGCGGCCCCCATACCCAAACGCTCGCGCACGACTGCGGGGACTTTCTCATACGGCGCAGCGATGGTGTGATCGCCTACCAGCTGGCCGTGGTAGTGGACGACGCCCTTATGGGGGTGAGCCAGGTGGTGCGCGGCAACGACCTTCTGGGGTCTACGACGCGCCAAATCTACCTGCAGCGACTGCTGGGATACGACCGACCCGCCTATGCGCACGTTCCGCTGCTCGTCGCGCCAGACGGCCGGCGCCTCTCCAAGCGCGACCGCGACCTTGACTTAGGCGAGATTCGCGCGCACGACGCCGGGCCTGAGCGCCTGCTGGGCCGGCTCGCCACAACGGTTGGCCTTGCCCAGAGGGGCGAGGAGTTGGGCGCAGACGCCCTCGTGGAGCGCTTCTCGTGGAAGCGGGTTCGTGCATGCGCGCGTGATACCGTGGTGTTTACCGCGTGAGGCTTCCCGGCCAAGGGCGCATCCATCGCTAAAACGCGAGCACCATGGAAAGGCCGTCCTCCTCGGCGCGGGCACAAAGCGAAAAGCCATGCAGCGTGGCAATCTCGTACGCGATGGCAAGGCCAATGCCCGTGGACCCACCCTCGCCCACATAGAAGCGGTCGAACAGGTGGTCAAGCTGGCTGGCGTCCGGCGGCGTGCAGTCGTTGTACACCACTAGCGCCTTGCCATCGTAGGTCACGCGCAAGGTGCCGGACGCGTGGCGGCAGGCATTACCCAGGATGTTGGACACGGCGTGCTGGAGCATGTCGTGGTCCGCCTGTACAGACCCCTGCGCCAGATCGAGCTCCACCGCAAGGCCGCGCGAACGCACGACACCCTCAAAGGGCATGAGGCAGTCTTGCACGAAATCGGCAACCTCCACATCCTCGCGATGCAGCACCACCACCCCCGCCTCCAAGCGCGAGAGACCCAGAATCTCGTCTATCGAGTCGGTCATCTTGGTGGTCTCGCGCACGATGGCAGTCGTAGCGGAATCGACCTCAAGCACTCCCCCTCGCACGCCCTCTGCGTAGCCGCGAATGGCAGCCAGTGGCGTCTTGAGTTCGTGCGACATGTTCTCGTAAAACCGCTTTTGTGCTTCCTGGGATCGTTCGATACGCACCCCAGCCATATGTGCCATCGCACCAGCGACAACTGCCCCCAGCACGCCAATAACCGCAAACGCAAACGTCACGCTGCGCGCAAGCGCCGTCTCGGCAGATGTGTCGATGTAGCCAATAAAGTAGGTGGGCAATGGCCCACGATTACCAGGTTCCTCTTCGTAGTCCGGCTGGTCCTCATCAAAATAGTAGTCGACGTAGGGACACAGGACCGCATAGCATATGAGGTCCTCGGCAACGACCCGCTCAATCCGGTACTCCTGGGGGTTCTTGGCAAACCATGCGGCAAGCTTCTTCTCTCCCGGGGAGTTGAGGCGTGAGTCCGACTCCACGATCTGGTACGCAGCGTCGAGCATAACGTAGTTGGGCGTACGACCCGTGGTTTGCGCGTCGTCTGACAGGGAGAGCGCATACTGGAGATCGCCCGTGGCGTCTGCGGTTACCTTCCAGCCGGTGAACAGGTTAAACGCAACGGTGGCAGCCACCATAACCACAAAGACCGCGGCTATGGCAAGGGCCGCGAGCTTAGTTGCGGGGCGTTGCATGTGCGGCCTCCAGCTTGTATCCGTAGCCCCATACCGCCTTTATGGCCGTGGTACTCCCCGCGTCGCGCAGCTTGCGGCGTACGCGGCGCACCGTCTCGTCGGTTACGCGCGTCTCCACCGCCACGTCCATGCCCCACACCTCACTGAGCAGCGCGTCACGCGAGACGGGCGTGCCCTTGGCCTTGAGCAGACAGTGCAGGAGGGCGTATTCCGTCATCGTGAGGTCAAGCGCCGCAGATCCCGCGCGAACCTCGTGCGCCGCGTCCACGAGCTCGATGTCCCCAAACGCCAGGACCTCTGGTGCGGCAGGTGCCTGAGCCACCCGGCCCATCTCGACTCGGCGCAAGAGCGCACGCACGCGCATAACCAGCATGGAGGAAGAGAAAGGCTTGGTAAGGTAGTCGTCAGCGCCGATGGCCAGGCCATGCAGGTAGTCCATCTCGGAGTCCTTGGCGGTAAGCATAACGATGGGCACGTTGGACGCCTTGCGAAGGTTCTTGCAGATGGTAAGACCGTCGGTGCCGGGCATCATGATGTCAAGCACCACGAGGTCGGGCTCACGCGTGGCAAACTGGGCCACCAACGCATCGCCCGTGGGAAACGCGCGGACCTCGTAGCCCGCCGCCTCGAGGAAGGCGGTATATACCTCCAGCAGGCCCGGATCGTCGTCAGCCAAGTATATGAGTGGCTTTGCCTGCGTGCCCACGATGCTCCCCCTCCCCAATCTCCTGTATACATGATAACAAAGACGCAAATCGTGACGCCTCGTCCAACCAGCCACCGTACGAGAAAAGCCTCGCGGGGATCTCCTCCCCCGCGAGGCTGCCAAGGCGCTTTGCGCCTATGCGACGAGCGGATAGCTCTG
>JAUMWN010000103.1:0-1832 GCA_030529625.1 Coriobacteriales bacterium | reverse complement strand
TCCCCAGGCCCTCGGTTCCCGGGCTCTCGGTCGTCTCGTAGTCGTAGTAATCGTTGGCACCCTCGGCCTCGACGAACTCCTCCAGCCAGCTCACGTAGTTCTGGTCGATGCCGCAGGCCCCAAAGACCTCCTTGAGTTGATCGTAGAATTCGGAGTCTCCGTAGGGAAGCGTCACGCCAATGCCTTCCATGTTGGTCTCGCCGGAGGTCTTGCTGTAATGCACGATGGCCTTTTCCATGGCAGACTTGAGCGCAGACGCCTTGGCAGAGTCGATGGAGGTGGCCACGGACATAATGTCGGTTACGTAGTAGTCGGACATGGTAACGTAGCTCGCGTCGCTATCCCACATGTCGTACCACTCGTCGGTGCCGTACCAGTCGTTTTGCAGATGAGGCCCCAAGTCGTATGGGTCGTTGCTCAAGGTGCCCAGGTCATCGCCATCGGGCATTCCGGGGTAAACGTTAGAATCGTTGGGGGCGTTGTTGGGGGCACCGGGAGCGTGCTGGACAAAGCGGCCGCGCTGCGAGACCTCCTGGCTGTAGTTGGTACCCAGCAGGGTAGCCTTGTTCTCGTAGGCAAAGTCCACCCATGCGTTGTACAGTGCGAGGATGGCGGACTCGTCCACAAGCGCAAGCGTGGCGTCGCCGTTCTCGGGGTCCTCCTCAACCGCGGCTATCATGTCGTCGACGATGGTCTTGCCAAGGGTAACCGTATCGGTTGTGGGATCCTTCTCGAGCATGCTCATCCAGTTGGCGTAGCTCCAGCCCACGACCGGCTCGAAGTCCTCAGACAAAATCGCGTAGTCGCAGAACGGCTGCAGCACGTAGTAGGTCTCCAGACTCGACATGATGCAGCAGTCCATGCCAATGAGGTCAAAGTGCACGTTGTCGTTCTCCTTGAGGGCCTGCTGCATCTCGTTGAGGGTAAGGGCCGCGTAGTCCCCCTGCCACTCGTCGTAGCCAAAGCCGTATACCGGACCGGCGCCGTGATTCCACATGATGAGCATGTAGCGGTCGGCGGGATACTGCTCCACGCCCCAGCGGATGAAGTCGGAAAGCGTTTTGGGGTCGGTCGTGTCGAGCTGTCCCAGGGTGTCGTCCACCACCTTGAGCTCGCCGTTCGTGATTGCCAAACGCTGCGTGTGGTCCGATGCGATGTTGTGGTCCTGCCATTGCTTGGTTCCCATCGTTTGGATAACGACGTTGGCGTTGTTGCCAATTCCCGACTCGAGCATCTCACTGATGTCGGAGGAGGCCTCGCCGGCCTCGGACTCAAGGTCGGACCCGTTCATGTACACGAGCACGGTGGCAGGCTTTGTCTGCTGTGCGGCCTGGGGTGCCGCTTGAGCGTGGTCCGCGATCGCTGGTTGTGCGTTGGCAAACTGGCAGACGGCCAGAATGCCACTTGTCGCCACAACCAAAACGAGCGTGACAAAGGCGGCAACGAGGCGAACGCCCAGCACGGTCTTGTAGTTGCGCGTCCGCGATGGACAGTTTTTGGGGATGGGTTTCGTGTTGCGTTTCATGACTGCTCCTTGTCCTTGTACCCCTTGTGGGGTGAACCTCTTGCTGCCTGAAGGGTATCGCGGAAGCATTGGCCAAATCCCTCGCCAAACAGCCAAAAAAGTGTCAGAAAAGTGTCACGCCCAAGCCGCCCTCTCCCCACCTGCACTGGGGGGACTGTCCCCTCAGCACGGGTGGGCACGAATATGCTGCAATTATTATTTAATTCGTTGGCTTGTTGTGTTTGTGAGTTTGCGCTATACTTGCTTGTGCGATTTGGAGAGCTGACCGAGAGGCCGAAGGTGCTCGCCTGCTAAGCGAGTATAGGAG
>JAUMWN010000102.1 GCA_030529625.1 Coriobacteriales bacterium | reverse complement strand
ACCAGGTGGACCGCAAGCGCATGCAGGGCTCGGAGTTCTACATGAAGACCGAGGACGAGATGCGCCAGATCTTCTCGTGGTGTCCGCAGGCTTGTGACAACACGTTGGAGATCGCGGCCAAGTGCAACTACGAGCTGGACTGGTCGTCCATGTTCCTGCCCAAGTTCCCCGGCCTGCGCGAGGGCGAGACCAGCGAGGAGCGCTTCCGCACGGAGTGTGAGGCCGGCTTGGCAATCCGCTACGGAGACGACTGGGACGGCAAGCAGATAAACGGCATCGACATTCGCGAGCGCTTTGAGTACGAGTACGACGTCATCTGCACCAAGGGCTTTGCCGACTACTTCCTCATCGTGCAGGAGTACGTGCGCTGGGCCAAGCAAAACGGCATTGGCGTGGGTCCGGGCCGCGGCTCGGCCGCCGGCGCCATCGTGGCCTACGCCATGGACATCACCACGTTTGACCCGTTGGAGAACGGCCTCATGTTCGAGAGGTTCCTCTCGGTGGAGCGCTCCGAGATGCCCGATATAGACATGGACTTCGACGACGAGCGAAGGCTGGAGGTAATCCAGCACGTTCGCGAGCTCTATGGCGCAGACCGCGTGAGCCACGTAATCACCTACTCAACCATCAAGGCCAAGAACGCCATCAACGACGCGGCCCGCGTGCTGGACTTTCCCGTGTACAAGGCCCAGCGCCTGTCCAAGATGGTCTCGTCCAGCCCTTCGGCCAAGCTCAAGTTCACGCTCAACAAGACCGACGGCAAGGAAGACCTGTACAGCCAGGACTTTGTGGACGCCTACCGCAACGACCAGGAGGACCGGCGCATCATTGACGCGGCGCTGTCCATCGAGGGCCTCACGCGCGGCGAGGGCGTGCACGCGTGCGCGGTCCTCATCGCGCCCACGCCGGTAAACGACCACGTGCCCACCAAGCTCGACACCAAGGGCGGCGTGGAGATCACGCAGTACGAGGGCCATTCGGTTGCGGACATGGGCCTGCTCAAGATGGACTTCCTGGGCCTGCGCACCCTCACCGTAATCACCAAGGCGCTGCGCAACATCCGCGCCAACAACGCCACGCCGGAGGCTGCCGCATCGGCACCCCAGGCGGTGCGCGGAACGCTCAAGCCGGGCGCCGCCAGCGTGGACATAGACGTGGACAAGATTCCCTTCGACGACCCCAACATCTTTAGGCTCATGGGCCGCGGCCACACGGCGGGCGTGTTCCAAATCGAGTCGGGCGGCATGACGGCAACCATCAAGGGCATGCAGCCCAAGGAGTTCAAGCACGTGGTCGCACTCATCGCCCTGTATCGCCCCGGTCCCCTGGGCGCGGGCATGGTAAGCGACTACATCGACCGCATGAACGGCCGCAAGGAGGTCGCCTTCTACGACAACCGCCTGGCCGACATCCTCTCCGAGACCTACGGCACCATGGTCTACCAGGAGCAGGTTATGCAGATCTCCATGAAGATGTGTGGCTTCTCGGCAGGGGAGAGCGACTCCCGCATCCGCAAGCCCGTGGCAAAGAAGAAGATCAAGCTCCTCACCAGCACGGTGTTCCACTGGGAGGACGGCAGCGACGAGACCACCTACAACCACTGGATGAACGGGGCCGAGAAGAACGGCTATTCTCGACAGATCGCGCAAAAGATCTGGGACGACGTGCTGGAGTTCGCCTCCTACGCGTTCAACAAGTCGCACTCCGCCGGCTACGCCATCCTGGTTATGCAGACGGCCTGGCTCAAGGCGTACTACCCGCGCGAGTACATGGCCTCGGTGCTCACCAGCTACATGGGCAAGACCGACAAGATCGTCCACTACCTGAGCGCCTGTCGACACGAGGGCATACAAATCCTGCCGCCCGACATCAACGAGAGCGGCAAGGACTTTACGGCCGTGCCCGAGGGCATTCGCTTTGGCTTTGCCGGGATCCGTGGCGTGGGCGAGGGCGTGGGCGAGGCCATCCTGGTCGAGCGAGAGAAGGGTGGGCCTTTCAAGAGCCTGCACGACTTCGTGGAGCGCGTGGACACCAGCACGGCAAACCGCCGCGTGGTTGAGGCCCTCATCAAGTCGGGCGCCTTCGACGCCACCGGCTACACGCGCCGCCAGCTCATGTTCTTCGTTGACAAGAACAACCCCACCAACATTCTGGACGCGGCGGCCAGGCGGCAGCGTGACCGCGCCTCCGGCCAAGTGTCGCTGTTCGACATGTTTGGCAGCGTAGAGGGCTCTGGCTTCGACCAGGACGTGCCCGACCCCGACGGCGTGGAGTGGGACCGCAGCATGAAGCTCGCCTTCGAGAAAGAGGTGCTGGGTCGCTACGTATCGGACCACCCGCTGGGACCCTACGAGTATGCGCTCTCGCAGGCGCGCGACTACCAGATATCGGATCTGGAGGCCACCGACGAGACGGTGGATCCCCGCACCGGCTCGACCGTCTCGCGCCCACGCGTGGAGGAGGGCAAGAGCATCCGCCTGGCGGGCATGCTGTCGGGCGTGGCAAAGAAGTCCACCAAGACGGGCAAGTCCATGGCCATCATCACCCTGGAGGACATGGAGGGTGAGATTTCGTGCGTGGTGTTCCCCAACCTGTACGAGGAGTGTGCGAGCACGCTCGCGGGCAACGTGAACGACCAGACCGGCGAGTCGGAGGGCGACATCTTCGTGCGCATCGTGGGCAAGGTGGAGCGCAGCGACCGCGGCATCCAGATAATCTGCTCAAAGGTCGAGCCGCTCGAGCTGTCCGACCGCACCAACCGTCCCAAGATCGTGGAGGTGACGCTGCCCTCCAGCAAGCTCAGCCGGGGTCGTATGGAAAAGCTGGGGTCGGTCTTCTCTCGGTATGGCGGCATGGACAGCGTGGAGATTCTGGTGCGCTCGGGCTCGGGCCACACCATGCGCATGACCCTGCCCACGCGCATCGACGCCCACAACCAGATCATGCTCCAGCAGGTGCGCGACATCCTAGGCCGCGAGGGCAGCATCGCGCTGGTGTAAGCCGTCCGGGCCGTACTCGGAGGACAGTCCCTCCAGTACAGCCCCTGAGCACAGGTTGAGCAAAGGGCCGGACAAAAGGGACTGTCCCCCGCGTCCGGCCTCGCAACGACTTTGGGCCCGCTCAGTGGCCGGACTCGGGGGACTGTCCCTTTTGTCCGGCCTCGGACTCGGGGGACTGTCCCTTTTGTCCGGCCTCGTCTTCACTCCCTACCCCACGCGCCGTTCGATAGCGCTAAACACAAGCGGGGCAAGGAACACGCCCGCGAACACCACAAGGAAGTACTTGACCAGCGAGAACCAGCGCTCGTCCACGATTACGGCCGAGAACAGCTTGGAGCCCGCGTAGAACGCGACTACGAGGACGATGCCCACCACGATGCGCACCGCATGGCGCTTCCAACCCATGTTCGCGGCATCTACCTCAAAGCCAATGAGGGCACGCTCCAAATACCAGCCCAGCACGGCGGCGCCAAACGCGCCAGCCGCCTTAAAGCAGTCTACCTGCATCTCCACCGGATCAACCAGCACGTTGCCTGCCGAGTCGTAGTCGATGGGGTAGGGCCTGAGCAGCACGAAGGCCACGAAGGCGACCGTCACCACGAGTGAGACGATAAGCACCACGCGGTCGCGCCCGTCCTTCTCATCCACCCAGTCGGTAAGCCAGCCAGAGAAGACCACAATGAGGATGCCCTCAATCAGCCCCACGACCACGTCCTGCGGCGTGTGCACGCCCAAGATGAGACGCGAGAGGGCCACCAGCAGCACGAACACGACGCACCCCGCAAAGAGTGCCCACCAACGTTTGCGATACCACCAGCCCAAGGCGCCTATGGTACATACGGACGTCTGTGTGTGTCCGCTGGGAAACGAGTATCCGGTCGCCTCATCCAGTGCCGCCTCGGTGGGGTGTATGGCCGCATCACGAATCCAAGGCCGGTAACAGCACGCGGTGTTCTTAATCAGCTGGTTGCACACCGCGCCCATCGAGAAGGAAAACATGATCTTGGTCCCCACGCGCTTGTCCAAACACCAATACAGGACGCACGGGATGAGTATTATTGCGCTGCTGTTCGCGATGCTCGACACAATGAGGAAGAACTGCTCCACAAAGGATGGCAGCGCCTCCCGCAACCCCTGCAGCCAAAGCAAAATCGCAATGTCCACGTCTTCTCCTTGCAGCGTGCCGTTTTCCCATGGCGCTATTCTAACCGACTGGGAAAAGGGGCCAAACCCCTTTTCTCAAATCGGACGACGCCCCCCGCGTCCCCTCGCCGCTCCGTTCGTCGCGCAGGTCGTGGCTCACGAGCTTGTTTCCACGAGTTCGTAGTAATATACAAAGCTGTATGCACATGCAAAAAGGGAAGGTGCACCCATGAAGTTTACGCGCCTTGGCGACCTGCTCATCGACGCTGGTGTTATTACCGACGAACAGCTTGGTCAGGCACTCGCAAACCAAAAGAAGACTAAACGCCGCCTAGGCGACGAGCTGGTACAGTCGGGCATCATTACCGAGCGCCAGGTGGTGGACGCCCTCACCATGCAGCTGGGCATCGACTTCATCGACCTCACCACGGTGGACATCAACCCCGACATGACCAAGCTCGTGCCCAAGAACCTGGCCAAGCGCTACAGCGTGGTGCCCGTGCGCACCCGGGGCGACGAGCTCTACCTGGCCATGAGCGACCCGCTCAACTTTATTGCAACCGAGGAGGTGCGCGCCGCGTCGCGCAAGCGCATCGTGCCCATGATTGCCATGCAGTCAGGCATCGACCACGCCATCTCGCAGCTCTACGGCACCGAGGGCGCCAAGCGAGCCATTCGAGAGATGCAGCAGGAGGTGGGCGATGCCGCCCGAGAGCGCACCGGCGTGCAGGTCTCGGAAGTGGGTGTGGAGAACGAGTCCTCTGCGCCGTCCATCCGCCTGGTGGACAACATCATCGAGCGTGGCCTCTCCACACGCGCGTCCGACATCCACATCGAGCCCATGGAGGGCGAGGTCGTGGTGCGCATGCGCGTGGATGGTTTGCTGCGCACCGAATTCAACATCCCCAAGGAGCTCCAGCAGTCGCTCACCTCGCGCGTCAAGGTAATGTGCAACATGGACGTCACCGAGCGTCGCATCCCGCAGGACGGTCGCGCCATCGTGCGCGTGCGCATGCGTGAGGCCGACCTGCGTGTGTCCACGCTGCCCACGGTGCACGGCGAGAAGATCGTTATGCGAATCCTGGACCGCGACCAAAAGCTCAACACGCCCGAGGAGCTGGGCTTTATGGGGTCAAACCTGGAGCGCTACAACGAGCTGCTCGGCCTCAAGCAGGGCATCATCCTGCTGGTGGGACCCACGGGCTCGGGCAAGAGTTCCACGCTGTTTACCATGATCAGCAAGCTCAACACCGAGCAGGTAAACATCGTCACGCTGGAGGACCCGGTAGAGTACAACATCGAGGGCGTTAACCAGGTACAGATCAACGAGAAAACCGGCACCACGTTTGCGGCGGGTCTGCGCTCCATCCTGCGTCAGGACCCCGACATCATATCCATTGGCGAGATCCGCGACCAGGAGACGGCAGACATCGCGTTTAGGTCGGCCGTCACGGGTCACCTGGTCCTGTCCACACTGCACACCAACAGCGCCATCGCCACGCTGGACCGCCTGGACGACATTGGCGTGGAACCCTACATGATCTCCACGGCACTCAAGGGCGTAATCTCGCAGCGCCTGGTGCGCCGCATCTGCCCGCACTGCAAGGAGCACTACACGCCCACGAGGGACGAGATGCTTTCCATTGGCTTCGACCCGGACGATCCGGCGCTTGCGGGTGCGATGTTCTCACGCGGGCGTGGGTGTCCCGAGTGCTACCAGAGCGGCTACCGTGGCCGAATCGTGGTGGTGGAGACGCTGCTGCTGGACAAGAAGATCCGTCAGGCCATCGCCACACGCGCCTCGCACGACACGCTCATGCGTGCCATTGCCGCCAGCGGCTTTGAGCCAATGGAGCAAAACTGCCGTACCCTGGTGCGCACCGGCATAACCACGGTGGAGGAGATGCAGCGCGTGATCTTCTCCGAAGCCGACTAACGCAAGGACCACAAGCAGAAGGGACACACCATGCCTAGCCTCGACACCATCGTCTGCACCGCAGCCAACATGGGAACCTCCGACATTCTCATCGCGGCCGGCGTGCCCATTCGCTTTAGGGTGGACGGCTCGCTGGTGGACGCCAACGACCAGATTCTCACGCCCGAGGAGACCGAGGCGCTGGGCCGAGAGGCCTGCGGCGACGAATACGAGAAGATCGAGCGCGGCATTGAGGTGGACACGGCCATCACGTTCTCCAACGGCGTCCGCTGCCGTCTTAATGTGTACCGCTCCATGGGCAACTGCTGCATGGCCATCCGTCTGCTGGCCAGCAAGATTCCCGACCTGGATGCCCTGGGCGTCCCGCCGGTGGTCTCGCACGACTTCCCCAACTACCAGCGCGGCATCGTGATCGTTACCGGCGAGACGGGCTCGGGCAAGTCCACCACGCTCGCGGCCCTAGTGGACCGCATCAACCACACGCGCCCCGACCACATCGTCACGCTCGAGGACCCCGTGGAGTACGTGTACCAACCTGACCGCTGCTCCATCGACCAGCGCGAGATTGGCCGCGACACGGCGAGCTTTGCCGAGGGTCTGCGCGCGGTGCTGCGCCAGGACCCCGACGTCATCCTGGTGGGCGAGATGCGTGACCTGTCCACCATCGAGACGGCCCTCACCGCGGCCGAGACGGGCCATCTGGTGTTTGGCACGCTTCACACGCAGTCGGCGCCCGACTCCATCGACCGTCTGGTGGACGTGTTCCCCGAGGAGCGCCAGCACCAGATTCGCCTGCAGCTGTCCATGACGCTCAAGGCGGTGGTGAGCCAGCAGCTCATAAAGAAGCGCGGCGGCGGGCGCGTGCTGGCGGCCGAGGTGATGATCGTGAACCCGGCCATCAAGAACCTCATCCGTGAGGGCAAGACGCCCCAGATTGCAAACACTTTGGCCACCACGGCCGAGCTGGGCTCCATAACCATGGACCGCGCGCTGCAGGCGTTGGTGCGCAGTCGCACCATCACCGCGGCCGACGCGATTGCCGCCGCCCACGACCCCGAGCAGATGCGTAAGACGGTGCGATAGCGATGAAGGCGTTTAAGTACACAGCCCGCTCCTCCTTCGGCGCCAAGGTAGATGGCGTCATAGAGGCAAACACCAAGGACGAAGCCATCGCCATGCTCAAGGACGACGGCATGATCGTCCAGACCATAGAGGCGTCGGGAGGCGAGCACGACATAGACCTGCGACTGGGCGGGCGCAAGACCAAGGAGAAGACCCTGGCCGTGATGTGCAACCAGTTTGGCATCATCCTGGACGCCGGCCTGCCCATCGTGCGTACACTCGAGCTGGTGGCGGGGCAAACCGAGGACAAGTCGCTCAGGGCCATCTTGGAGGAGGTCGCCGACGAGGTAGCCGCGGGCTACGAGCTGGCCGACAGCTTCCTCAAACACGGACCCAACCTGCCGACCACCTTTATCGAGTCCATCCGCGCGGGCGAGCAGTCTGGTAACCTCAGCCTGGTGTTCTCGCGCTTGGCCGACTTCTACCGCAAGTCGTCCGAGACCAAGGGCAAGGTAAAGAGCGCGCTCATGTACCCTTCCTTCGTTATGGTCGTGGCGGTAGTCGTGGTGGGCGTTATCATGATCTTTGCCGTGCCCACGTTTAAGACCACCTTTGAGGGCATGGGCAGCGAGATGCCGCTGCCCACGCTGATCCTCATTGGTATGTCCGACTTCCTCACCAAGTTCTGGTGGGTATTTATCCTGATTGCCGGCCTTATCTTTGGTGGTATACAGCTTGCCAAGCGCAAGAACGAGGCGTTCCACCTCAAGTGGAGCGAGTTGGGCACCAAGATTCCCGTTATGGGCAAGATCACAACTATGGGCTCGTCGTCGCAGTACGCCTCGACCATGGCGGTAATGATGGAGGCGGGCCTGTCCACACCGCGCGCTGTGGAGGTTACGTCGCGCACGCTGGCCAACTACTACATGGGCTACAAGCTAACTAGCATCGTGCCAGACCTGGAGGCGGGCAAGCCGCTAGCCGAGTGCATGGCGGGAACGGGCGCGTTTCCCCAGCTGGTTACCGAGATGACCGGCGTGGGCGAGCAAACCGGCGAGCTGGAACACACGCTGCAGGTAGTGAGCGACTACTACGACTTCGAGACGCAGGAGGCCACGTCACGTGCCATCGCGCTCATCGAGCCGGCCATCATCGTGATACTGGCCGCTGTGGTGTGCCTCGTGCTTCTGGCCGTCTACCTGCCCATGTTCAGCATTTACGGTGCCATGTAGGCGGCTGTGCTGCGTACGTATACCGTCTTGGGAGGTGTGTATGTCAGTTGCAGCTGTATCAGGCCGTATGGACAGGAAGAACAGGCAGGCTGGTAAGGTATTGGCGACTCGCGCCGGGAAGACCGTGCTCGAGCTGCGCAGGGAGCGCATGAGAGCCTTTTTGGGCTTTGTCGAGTCGGCGCCTCCGGCACCGGATTGGTTCGTGAGCCTTACCGACGCAGAGATGAACCACATGATTGCCGATGGCAAGGCCGCTCGTCTAAAGAATCCTCGAACCAAAGAAGGGGGTAGACAACAGGGACTGTCCCTCGAGTCTGCCACCCATGCGTAGGCATGCGGCTGTGTCGCGGTTGGTAGACTCGGGGGACTGTCCCTGTTGTCTACCCCATCGCAGGACCATCGACCCACAGGTTTTAAGGCTGAGCCACGTCTTCATTCCATGAAGACATGGCTCACACAGTACAATGAACACTCTGCCTTCGAAAGATTGGGAGGCACCCCGTCAGTTTTAACTAATAATTATTCGTATAAAATGCCCGTCATGGCCCCAGATGCAACAGGTGTCCGCACAACCGCAAATCCCATGGTAAGGCTATAGATTGTTTGGCGAAAAAAGTGGCATACAGCATGTCGTAATCCACCGAATTCCCTTCCTTTTTTTCTTGACCTGTGTAATAATAGGTTAGGTTAGTTTTTCGCGTCGTGGGACGCGAGGTGTTGGAAGAACGTCCGGGAGGACGTGCGAGGGCACGAGAGTGCCAGAATTGAGGTGGAACATGAAAACCTACCTTGTAGCCCGCCGCGAAGAGCTGAAGAAGCGCCAGAACAAGGGCTTCAC
>JAUMWN010000172.1 GCA_030529625.1 Coriobacteriales bacterium | reverse complement strand
AGATGTGACCCTCCCACGTGTCGCGGTGCGTGCAAAGGTGGTAGGATGAGGTCTGATGGACCGCGAAAGGCATGATATGGCACAACAGGAGCAGCAACTCATTAGCTTCGTGATCCCCTGCTACTGCAGCGAGGGATCGGTGGGGCTGGTAATAGACGAGATCCGCGAGGTCGTGGGCACGCGTCCCGAGTTCGACTACGAGGTCGTGGCGGTAAACGACTGCTCGCCCGACCACACGATAGACGCGCTGCGTTCGGCGGCCCAGGCCGACGAGCGCGTGACAGCCATCGACCTGGCCCGCAACGGCGGACGGCACAGTGCGCTCATGTGCGGCTGCCACTACGTGCGCGGCGACTACGTGGTGTTCGTGGACGACGACCAGCAGTGTCCGCTGGACCGGCTGTGGGACCTGCTGGACCCGATCTTTGCGGACGTGGCCGACGTCTCCATCGCCCGCTATCCCAAGAAGAAGCAGTCGCGCTTTAAGAACATCGGCTCGTGGGTGAACGACGTGGGCACCACGTGGCTGTTGGGCAAGGACCGCGACCTCAAGTTCTCGAACTTCTCGGCCATGCGCCGCTTCGTGCGCGACGAGGTGATCAAGTACACCAACCCCTACCCGTACCTGAGTGGACTCATGTTTAGGTCCACGAGCCGCGTGGTGAACGTGGACATGGAGGAGCGCGAGCGCACCATTGGCACCGGGCACTACACCTTTGCCAAGTCGTTTGCCCTGCTGGTAAACAGCATGACGTCCTTCTCGGTAAAGCCGCTGCGCATTGCCACGTTCCTGGGGTTCCTGTTTGCCGTGCTGGGCGCGCTGTTTGGCGTGTATGTGGTCATTCGTAAGCTGGTGCGCCCGCAAATCGCCATGGGATGGAGTTCCACGATGGCGGCCATCATGCTCATTGGCGGCATGATCATGCTCATGCTGGGGCTGATTGGAGAATACCTGGGCCGCATCTACATCTCGATCAACAACTCGCCGCAGTTCGTGGTACGCGAGGTGATTGGCGCCGCCCAGCGAGAAAAGCGCTGAGAAAAGGGGTTTGGCCCCTTTTCTCACTTAGAGGAACGAGAAGTCCCGTCCCTGTTCGGTTTTCCCACCTACACGCGCTTGGGCTCGAGCCAGTCGAGCGGGGCGCCGTCGTCCATGGTGATGCGGATGGAGTCCTGGGCGGCGTGGAGGGTGGCCTCGGCGGCGTCCAGGGTGTCGCCCACGGCAAGGATCTGGCCAATGCGGTCGGGGCCAACGTGGAACTGACGCACCGTATCGCCGGCACCCACGTCTAGCGAGGCGACCTGCACGTCGCCTGCCACCTTGGGCATGTGGTCCACCGAGACGATCGTGCCGGCGCGATTGGGGCACAGCACCATGGCGGCCGAGCAGGCGTCCGTCTCGGCCGGGACCGTGACCTCGTTGCCCAGCGCGCAGTCCACGATGGCTTGGTAGTAGTCGAAGCCGTAGCGCACGCACACCAGCTCGGGCAGTAGCGTGGCGCCGGCTCGCGCGCCAATCTCGATGATGTACACCTTGTCGTCGCACAGGATCGCGTCCACGTTTACGGCGCCCTCGCCAATGCCCACGGCCCGCGCAGCCTTTACCGACTCCTCGGTGGCAGCCTTGGCAAGCGCCTTGTCGCCGTAGGGCACGTAGTGGCCCATGGGCACCGACGTGGCGCCGGGCGAGACGTAGTCGCCGTGGGTCATGGCCAGCTTGAGCTCGCCGTGCTGCATAAACAGCTGCATGCCAAACTCGATGCCCACCAGGTACTTCTCGATGATGAAGTGGTCGTTGGAGGTGACCTCGCGCACCTCGGCAAGCGCCGCGGCCATGTGGCCGGGCTCTTCCACGCACACGCAGCCGCGGCTGCCCGAGGAATCCACGGCCTTGCAGATCACGGGATAGCCAATGCGCTGCGCCACCTCGCGGCATTCGTCCAGGCTCGCGTCCACGGGCACGGTGTAGAACTCTGCGGTGCTCACGCCGGCGTCCATAAACGCCTGCTTCATGTTGATCTTCGTGGTGGAGAGCACGCCGGTGCGCGCGTCGATGCCAGGCAGCCCCAGATGCTCGCAGATATAGCCCATGGAGGGGATGGCCACGTCGGTGCCTGCGGTGAGCACGGCGCGCACGTTGCGGTCGCGCGCCACCTCCAGCAGCGCCTCCTTGTTGCGCGTGTCCTCGTATACCACCTCGTCCGCCAGCGCGAAACCGGGGTAGTTGCCGGGGATGCTCGCCACGATGGCGCGGTGCCCCATGCGATGGATGCACTCGATTACGGGAATCTGATACACGCCGGCGCCCAGCACCAATATGTTTGCCATGTTCCCCTCCTTGGGACATCGGTCGGAAGAGGGACTGTCCTTTCCTTCCAATTTGGAAGCCGGGAACAGCTCCCTTATCCGGTTTTGCTAGAAGTTG
>JAUMWN010000101.1 GCA_030529625.1 Coriobacteriales bacterium | reverse complement strand
GCCCAGCTTTACGGGAATGCGGTCGGTGATCTTCTTCGCCTCGCGCAGAACGCCCGGCTTGAGCGGCAGCGCGGCGGCGGGGCCGGGATCGTCGGGAGACGCGGGCTTGTAGTGGGTGGCGTCCTCGTTCTCGGTCATGTACTCCTCGGCGATAATGCGATGCGGCGTGCCATCGGGCGCCGTGGTGGGAATCTGGTTGCGGGCGGCGATCTCGTCGTCGGTCATATCGCCGCGCATGCTCTCGCGCAGGTACTGGAAGCCCTCCGTTCCGGTGAGCGTCACGTCGTTCCAGTCGATGTGGTCTGCCATAGGTCCTCTCCTCCCCGTCGCAGCGTCTTGCTATGCCTGCCAGGCGCGCACCTCGTCGCGCAGCCATGCGTACCATTCGTCCATACCCTCGCCCGTCTTTGCGCATATGGGAATCACGCGGGCCTGCGGATTGCGGCGCGCCACGTTCGCGCGCAGCCGGTCCAGATCGAAGTCGAAGTAGGGCGCGACGTCCATCTTGTTTACCAGGACCACGTCGCACACCTGGAACATGAGCGGATACTTGAGCGGCTTGTCGTCCCCCTCAGGTACCGAGAGAATCATGGCGTTGGCACTGGCACCCGTGTCGAACTCGGCCGGACACACCAGGTTGCCCACGTTCTCCAAAAACGCCAGGTCCACGTCGCTTGTGCCCAGCTCCTCGATGCCCTGCCGCGTCATGCCCGCGTCCAGGTGGCACATGCCCCCGGTGTGCAGCTGGATGGCGCGCACGCCCTTGGCCAGCACGCGACGCGTGTCCACGTCGGAGTCGATGTCGGCCTCCATAACCGCTATGCGAAACTCGTCGGCAAGCGCCTCTATGGTGCGCTCGAGCGTGGTGGTCTTGCCTGATCCGGGCGAGCTCATGAGGTTGAGCAGATACATGCCGCGATGACGCAGCTCACCGCGCAGGTCGTCCGCCGCGCGATCGTTGCTCGCGAACACCGACTGCTTGACTTCTATTACCCTCACCTTGTCCATAGGCACCCCACCCACAAAACGTCTGCTCACACGCTCCATACTTATATAGAGTATACAAGAACCGCAAGGACCGCCCTGCGCGCGTGGACGCGGCGGACACTAATCGTTTCGCAACGTGTCGGTGTGATTGTGTCCGTAAGGGAAGAGGTACCTTTGGGACACTTGGTAGGGCATACCATGGCGCGAGGGTTGTCGGACGTGTCCCAAAGGTACCTCTTCCCTTACGGACACGCACGAAAGCAATACGAGACGTTCGTTGCACAGTCCATGAGACACAGTCACTTGCCCCATCACAGGCCAAAGTACTACCATGTTTTGCATGAGATCATTCGTTTCATTGATAAAGCCGCCCCCGCAGACGCCCGAGGAGAAGCGCCGCGAGATGCTCGAGCGTCCCGTTGGCCCGCTCATCCTCTCGCTTGCCGCGCCTTCCATCTTTGCAAACGTCGTCACCACCATCTATAACCTCGCCGATACGTTCTTCGTGGGGCAGATGGGCTCCACCAGCGCCAGTGCTGCCGTGGGCGTCGCCTTCGTGACCTCCACCGTCGTCCAGGCCATGGCGTTCTTCTTTGCCCAGGGCACCGGCATACGCATGAGTCGCTGCCTGGGAGCCGGAAACCGGGAGGAGGCCGCCGTCTACGCCAACACCGGCATCGCGGCAACCGTGGTGCTTGGCACACTCATCGCCCTCGTGGGCCAGCTGTTCCTGGACCAGCTGTGCTACGTGGGCGGCTCGACCGCCACCATCCTTCCCTACGCGCGCACCTACATCAGCATCCTGCTGCTTGGCTCCCCCTTCATCGCCAGCGGGTTTCTCCTCAACATGCAGCTGCGGTTTCAGGGCGAGTCGTTCTACTCCATGCTGTGCATGGTGGCAGGCGCCGTGCTCAACACCATCCTCACGCCGCTTCTCATCTTTCCCCTGGGCATGGGCATCGCCGGCAGCGCGTGGGCGACCGTAATAAGCGAGGCCGTGAGCTTTGCCCTGTTGCTGTTCGAGATGAACCGCATTGGCATAACGCCTCTTGGCCTGCACTACGTTCGCTGGCCAAACCTGGCTATGATGCGCTGCATCAGCAACGGAGGCGTCCCCTCGTTCGTCCGCCAGGTGATGCTGGGAGTGGCCACCGCACTGCTCAACAACGCGGCCGCGCCGTTTGGCGATGCAGCCATCGCCGGCATAGCCGTGGTGCAGCGCATCACCAGCGTGGCGAACTTCTTTCAGATTGGCATTGGCCAGGGGTTCCAGCCCATCACGGGTTACAACCTTGGTGCCAAGAAGTACGACCGCATACGCAAGGCCTACCTCACCGCCATCCAGCTCTCGTTCGTGTCGGTGGCCGCGATCGGCGTGATCAGCTTCGTGTTCGCGCCGCAGCTCATCGCCCTCTTTAGAGACGACCCTGCCGTGGTGGATTTTGGCACCCTCACCCTGCGCCTGTGCAGCATCACCATGCCCTTTACCGGCATAGCCATGGCCACCAACTTCCTGCTGCAGACCTCGGGCAAGATGTGGCGTGCCACCATCCTTGGCGCCTGTCGGCTGGGGCTGGTGCTCGCCCCCGTCGTGCTCGTGCTGCCGCCCCTGCTGGGAAGGCTAGGCGTGCAGATAGCCCAGCCCGTAACCGACATCCTCACCACGCTCATTGCCCTGCCCATGGCCCACGGCATGCTGCGCGAACTCGACCGTGCAAACGGCACGTAGGGAGCTGCGCGCTGCTACGGTCTGCCGCATACCGCACACGGATAAGAGCGGCGCAAGACGTTTAGTTTTGACGCCCCGTCATATATGATGGGGCGTAATGCCGCACGCCTGTGAAGGAGCTGCCATGGAAGCCATCAAAACCGTACGGGCACATGGGAAGGACTTCTTGTGGCCCATCCTGTTCCTCATCATCTTTATTAATGGCTTCGAGTCGGGCGGCTACCAGGCCAGCCTGTGGAGCATTGGTCAGAACTACGATCTTTCGATAGCCTCCATAGGCCTGTTCGCGGCGGTCGAGCTGCTCGCCGACATGCTCGCCCCCATTCTGCTGGGCAACGTGGTGGACCGGGTGGGAAAGGGCAAGAGCATGCTGGTTGCCCTTGCCCTGCAGGTTGCGTCGTCACTGTTCGTCCTGTTCACCCAGTCCAGCGAGTGCTTCGTGGGCGGCATGTTCGTGCTGGGACTCACCACCAGCACGATGCAGTTTACCGCCATCGCGGCGCTGGCCGACGCCTATCCCGTGAGCGGCAAGAAGCGCATTGGGTACCTCACCTCCATGTATGCTCTGGGTGCCGTGGTGTCTCCGTTGTGCGTCTCGTTCTATTTGGGCTTGGGAATCAGCTGGCGGGCGCTGTTTGTCCTGCTCGCGCTGGGGTCGGTAATCGCGTTCGTGGGTATTAAGCTGGTGGGCACCGAGGCACGCGAGAAGGCGCCCAAAAACGCCGGCAACGCTAACGTGGGACGCTTCGTACTCTCGGCCATCCTGCTGCTGTGCGTAATCATGTGCATCTACGTGGGATTCGAGAACGGCTTCGCGTTCTTCGTCGACACGCTGTTCACCGAAGTCCTCAACGCGTCCACCGGCAAGCTGGCGCTGTCACTGTACTGGGCCGTGATGATTCCCGCACGCGTGCTGGTTGGCTACAACGCCAAGCACGCCGACAAGATCCTGCTCGGCTCGGTGATTGCCATTCCCTTGGTGGCCATCCTCATGGCGCTGACGTCGAACAGCACCGTGGTCATGCTGCTGGTCGTACCGCTCGGCCTTGCCAGCGGCGCCATCTACCCCAGCGTCCTCAGCATCATGATTCCGTTTGCCGGCGAGCGCACGGCCACGGCAACCGGCATGATTACGGCAGCCACGGGCATCGGCGGATTCGCACTCACGGCACTCACCGGCTTCATGGCCGACCAGTGGGGCATGCAGATGGCGCTCGTCGTGCTGTCCGCGTTCTTCGTCATCAGCATCGCGGCCGTCCTGCGCCTTCGCGCCATGCTTGCCCGCTAGCCGCACCCCGACCGCGCAAGCGGTATTTTGGGGACCGTCCCCTGGACAAAAGGGACAGTCCCCCGAGTACCACGACGTCACGCTATCCGTGCCTGACGTATGCAGGCAACGATGCCGCAAGCAATGCCGCCAAGGGGCCAGGGAACCCAAAAGATCGCGTGGGCTCCTCCGGGAAGCCCGAGGGTGTCTCCGCAAAAGAGCAGGAAGAGCGCGATTGCCGTTGCCGTGAGCATAATGGCACCATAGATGCCGCTCTCACGTTTTTTGGCTCGCGCACGATTGGCGAGCGCGGGGTCGTCCAAGGCGCTTATCTCGGCATCGCTGAGTTCTGCCAAGGCTTGGTCGTTGTACTCCTCAACGTTCATGCGCCCTGTCGTAATGCCCGCATCAACTATGATCGTAACGCCTACGGCCAGCACGGGGAAGAACGCGAGGGGAGCAACTTGGTCGTTGTTGGCAACAATGGCGGTGAGGACCAGCGCGAGCAGGATAAAGGCAATGCCAATTACGATGCTGTAGCCCAGGCGCTTTTGCGCTGCCGCCTTTTCGTCTGGCGAATAGAAGTCCTCAACAAAGGGGTGCGCCTTTTGGAAGGCGCTGCGCTCAAAGGCCGCGGGTATGATAAGGGCGAGCGCAACCGCCAGGCCGCCAAAGAGTGCGAAGGCGGCGCCTGCTGCCGCAGAGAGACCAGCAATGGGGTTCGAGGAATTGGCAACGAAACCGGATGCGCCCACGGCAAGCAGGATGACGCCTACGCCCAAGGCTATGCGATGACCCGTCTTGAGCATGGTCTCGTCGTAGCCACAAACGTCGGTGGGTTTGGAATCGGGGGCAATGGCAAGCTCTGGCTCCAGATCGCGGGTGGTCAGGTCGCCCTTTATCAGCTCGTCGAGCGAGCAGTCAAAGAGGTCGCAGAGCTTAAGCAGCTTGTCCATTTCGGGGTATGACTTTTCGGCCTCCCACTTGCTCACGGATTGCCGGCTGACGCCCAGCAGCATGGCGAGCTGCTCTTGGGTCATGTTGCGGGTGGCACGCAGGTGTTGCAGGTTGTCTCTAAAGCTCATGATAATCTCCTTGCGTCGAGCCTCATCTTATAGCACATCCTGCGGTTGCCATGCGTGCCAGTCCACCAACTTGCGGCTTCTTTTTGCACCTTTGGGTTGCAACCAGCGGTTGACATCGCAGGTAGATGGCATGGCAACCAAAGAAACCTTCCTAAGACTGGGGAGCAGTCCGGTATTTTGGGGACCGTCCCCCGCGTACCACCTAGCGCTGGCGGACGTATGCCTTGAGCACCACGTAGCGCTCGCCCGCATGCTTTGGGCGGATCGCGTAGCGCCCACAGGACGCGGGGACCACGAACGTCTCGGCGTAATGCACGACAAGCGGCTTAAACGCCGCATCCGGACTCTCCACAACTACGCACGCGCCCTCCACGAGGTTGAGCATGTTGAACCCGCCCGTCGCATCGTGGCATGTGACGTCGCAGCTGCTCACCCGACGCGTCTCGATAAACTCGAGCTCGTGCAGGCCTGTGTGCTCCTCCAGGTAGTCCTCGCCATCGTGGACGACCTCCACCGCATTGACCAGATTCTTGCGCACCCAGTCCGTCGTACGGTCCCACTGAATGTTGCGCAGGCCGTCATCGAGGTGGATGGGGCGCGGCAGGCCGTCCAGACCAAGGCGGTCCCAGTCCCAGAGCTTAAACGTAAAGTTGTACGGCGTGGCCGAGACCTCCAGCACCATGACGCCCGCGCCCGAGCAATGCACGGTGCCCGCCGGGATAAGAAAATGGTCGTGCGGGCGCGCGGGAAAGCGGTTCACGAAGCGCTCGGCATCGAAGCCAGCACCACGCTGCGCCTCGCGCAGCCCGCGTGCGAGCTCGTCGCAGGTCACTCCGTCCTTGAGTCCCAAATACACGCATCCCCCGTCCTCGGCATCGAGGATGTAGTAGCTCTCGTCCTGGGTGTACGTCATGCCAAACCGACTGCGAATGTATTCCGTCATGGGATGCACCTGCAGGCTGAGGTTTTGTCCGCCCATGGTGTCCAAAAAGTCGAATCGAATGGGGAACTCGGCCCCAAAGCGGCAGTAGTTGCCCAGGCCCAGCAGCTCGACGGACTGGTACAGCACCAGGTCCTGCGCAGGTACCTCCACCCGCACGTCTCCAAAGCGCAGATACAGGCTGTTCTCCTCGGGCACGCCGTCAAACGACCACGCGTAGTTGGGCGCGTCGTCGTCCAGGCCACACACGCGCCTCATCCACTGCCCACCCCACACGCCCGGGTCGAAGTACGGGACCAGACGAAACGGTGTGCGCGCCACCTGCCGCAACCCCTCGCGCAGTGCCGAGCCGGCAACGAGCTTGGGCACCCCCGCCACATTGGAGTCGAGCAGGTAGTCCATCTGCTCGAAGACCTCCATCTTGCGCTTGTCGGCGATGCGCCATTCCACGAAGTAGCCACGCTTTACCTTGCGCAGCACGTCCTCGTTCCCGTTGTCCGCGCGAAAGTTGGGCATACCGGCCCGATACCGCAGCTGGATCTCCCAGCGGGCCAGATCACAGTACACGAACACGTCGCCACGTGCGACCAGCCCCGCGCCCACGCCGTACACCAACGTACGTCCGCTCGCAGGCACGCTGGCACGCGCCGCACACAGCGCGTCGGAGTCCACGAAGTCCTCCATGCGCCCGTAGCACATAACGCCACGCACGCGGTCGTCGGTGAGAAACGGACGCATCCGCGCCTCCATCTGCTCCCCGGCATAGAACACCTCGTCCGAGCGCACCATCACGTCGGGATGGAAGCCCGCGCTCACCAGCTCGAGCACCTCGTCGTCCACACCCGGATAGCACTCCACCACGAGCGTGCAGTCCGACTGCTCCCCCATGCGCGCGAACACGCGCGTGAGGGTCTCGGCGCCCTCCCACGCATCCTGGTCGTAACCCGTGACCACGGTTTGCGGAAAGCGATCATAACCCATAGCCAGCCTCCCCTCGTTGTAATGCTTATCAATTATACTAAATGTCACACGCAAAATGCCCCGTGCGTTGGCATACCGCACGGGGCAACAAGGAAGGAAGGAACCAGATAAGTGGGGGCTAGCGTGACGCTTGCATGGCTTCCAGCATCGCGTTCACGTTCTTTCGCCCGTTGGCGATGCCAATCCTGAGCACCACCACGACGATGAGGGAGAGGACACCAAACACGATGCCCAACACGCCGGCAACCATGCCGCCTCCCTCAGCGAACCCCCAGTACCCAAGCAGGAACGAGGCGGCAAGCAACGCGTATCCCAGTCGCAGCCACACCTGCAGGCGCTGAAGCGCCAGCGTCTGTGCGCGAGCCTCGTTGACCAGCGAATCGTCGGTCTGCTTCCACTCTCGACGATAGAGCTTGCGCTCCTTTGCCGTGGTCTTGGTTGCTGCCGCCATCGTCTTCCAATCTTCGCTCGTACTAGTAGGACAGGCCGGGGTTGAAGAAGCCCACGAGGACGCCCACCAGGGCGACGACCACGAGCAGGCCCATCACGACGGTCGGGGACATCTTACGCTTGGTCATGAGCCACCAGCAGAACCACACGAACACGAAGTTGAGCAGCTTGGGGTAGATCGAGTCAAGCGTGTCCTGGAGCACCAGGCTGCTGTCGGCCGAGAAGGGCACGACCAGCGCCGTGGTGATGTTGATCCACGTTGCCGCAACGGCACCAATAACCATGGTGCCCACCATAACGATGGAGGAGCGAAGCGCCGCGGACTGCGGGCCGACGAGGGCCTCGACGGCGGAGCCGCCCAGCTCGTAGCCCTGGTTGAAGGCGAACTTCATGCCAAAGTACATGGCCACGTTCCACACCACGATGTAGAACAGCGGGCCAAGGACGTTGCCGCCCGTGGACAGGCCGAGGGCGATGCCCAGCAGAATGGGGATGAAGGTGCCGACGATGATGGAGTCGCCAAGACCGGCGAGCGGGCCCATGAGGCCGGCGCGGATGCCGTTGATGGTGTCGTCGTCGAGGGGCTCGCCATTGGCGCGGGCCTCCTCCAGGCCAACCGTGAGACCGACGACCATGGTGCCGATCTGCGGCTCGGTGTTAAAGAACGTACGGTAGGTGGAGAGCGCCTGAACCTTCTCCTCGTCCGTGTCGTACAGCTCATCCACTACGGGCAGCATGGCGGCCAGGTAGCCGAACGTCTGCATGTGCTCCTGCGAGAAGCAGGTGAGGTTACCATAAATCCAGCGAAGGAACGCGCTGTTACGCGCCTTCTGAGAAACCTTCTTGAGGTCAGCCATTATATGTCCTCCTCTTCCTCATCATCGAACGATCCGGCTCCTGCTCCCTCAAACGCGGGGCGCGCGGTCTTGAGCTGCTCGACCTTGAAGTTGATGAGCGCGAAGAACACGGCGATCAGAGCGGAGGCAATGAGGTTGCAGCCCATGACGGCCGCGAGCGTGAATCCAAGACCAAAGATGACCCAGTCGAGCGGCTTCTGCACGACCTGCTTGCACAGGATGGCAACACCGACGGCGGGAAGCAGCGAGCCTACGGTAAAGAGCGTCTTCATGGCGACGCCGTCCATGGGCAGGTAGTCCTTCATCAGGCCAACCATGGACTCGCCGGCCATGCAGATAACGACGGTGGGAATGAAGGAGAACGCGATGTGGCTGATCCAGGGCAGCACGAAGTCAACCATGGGGATGGTCTTCTTGATGGTTGCCCACTTGCCACCGTCCATGGCCTTCCAGCCAATGCCCTGCCACACGAGGTTGAGCGTGGCGGTACCGTAGAACAGAACCGTTCCGAGGGTGCCGACGGCGGCGCCGAGCGAGGCGGCCAGGCCAGAGGCGGCCTCGGACGAGGGGTCGAGACCCTGAGCGCGGATGGCCAGGATGGCCAGCGGGATGCCGATGTAGGTTACGGCGCGAACGTCTGCCGAAACCGTGCCACCGGGCGTGACCAGCGCGATGTAGACGAGCTGGATGGAGGCGCCCACGATGATGCCGGTCTGAATGTCGCCCAGGATCAGGCCGACAACCAGGCCACCCACCAGCGGGCGTCCGAGCGTGTAGTTACCAATGGTGGTGCCACCCATGCCTGGCAGCGATGCCAAGCATGCAAAGAGTCCCAGAAGGACCGCTTGTACGATGCTAATTCCCATGGTTTCCCCTTACTTACTTAACGTCAAACTGACCGCGGAACTTGGGCCACTCGCCGATGGAGGCCTCCTTGATGAGCGCGAACTCAACGGTGTAGCCAGCCTTGGTCA
>JAUMWN010000035.1 GCA_030529625.1 Coriobacteriales bacterium | reverse complement strand
CATCATGTACGCCGAGCTCAACACCAAGAGCGACTACTGCCAGGTATGCGGCTTCGACGGCCAGATCAACATCGTGGAGGACGACGGCAAGCTGGTGTGGGAGTGCCCACACTGCGGCAACCGCGACCAGTCCAAGATGAACGTAGCGCGGCGCACGTGCGGCTACATCGGAACGCAGTTCTGGAACCAAGGACGTACGGAAGTGATTCGCGACCGTGTGCTGCATCTGTCGGGACTGGCGCCGGACCCCCGTGGCCCGTGCTCAGACAGCTCTGCTTCGCAGAGAACTGCGCGCGGGACACGGGGGTCAGGCGCCCTTCATATGCGCGCTGGCGGATGTCGTAGCGAGGCTTGGGGCCTGTGGAACTGCGCGTTGTCGCCTGCGTGATGCTTTTGTGGGAAAGAGTTAGTGAGGCCTTCGGCCTCGTTTTATAGGGCGTCGCAAAGCGACGCACCATCTTTTTTCGCGGTAGTGCCTGCAGCCCAACCCCGTTGGCGGTGGCTGCGACGATTGGGGCCGGCCTGAGGAGGACTCATGAACTATGCGGAGATAAAGGAGTGTGACATCGCCAACGGGGTTGGCGTGCGCACGTCTTTGTTTGTGTCGGGGTGTCGGCATCGGTGCCCGGGCTGCTTCAACGAGGTAGCCTGGGACTTTGCCGCCGGCGAGCCGTTTTCCACCGAGGTCGCAGACCGCATAATCGCGAGCCTGAGCACGCCCTATGTGGACGGGCTGTCCGTGCTGGGCGGCGAGCCGCTCGAGCCCGAGAACCAGGCCGTGCTCGCCCCCTTCCTCGAGCGCGTGCGCGCGGAGGTGCCAGACAAGGACATATGGCTGTGGACCGGGTTCGTGTGGGAGGACCTTGTGGGTGGCACGTGCCGTGCGTGCACGAGCGACCTGGACCGCATCCTCGCGTGCCTGAGCGTTGTGGTTGACGGGCCGTTCGTGGAAGCCCAAAAGGACATCACGCTGCGCTTTCGCGGCTCGGCCAACCAGCGCCTCATAGACGTGGCGGCCAGCCTGGAGCAAGGCGCGGTCGTGCCGTGGCAGGATGGCTCGTTCTTCTCCAAGCGCAGCTGGTAGACTCACGGGCCGTACTCGGGGGGGTTATCCCCTCAACACAGGGAAACCCCCGAGTACGGCCTCATTTCTCACGCCGTTGCGCCCAAATCACACTAGTGCGGCATCGCTCGTGCGGATACAATAGACCTGCACAGAAGGAGTGAGCATGCAGCCCAAACGAACCACATCGTCACCTTCCGCCCGGCCACGCATGAGAGCCCTCGACGGCCTTCGCGCCTTTGCCATCGTCGCCATCATGCTCTATCACCTTAAGCTTCCTTGGATACCCAGCGGTCATCTGGGTGTCGTCATCTTCTTTGTGCTGGGGGGCTACTTTGCCACCACCACTGTGGCGCGTGCCTTCGACGATGCCTCCACCTCGCACCTGCGTGGCATGCTCGACGCATGGTGGCGGCGCATACGCCGAATCGTGCCATCGGTCGTCGTGCTCGTGGTGGTCGCCGCCGCCCTGTGCGGGACTCTCAACCACGTGCTGCTCACCAAGATGCGCCCCGACGTCCTGCCGTCGCTGGGATTCTTCCTCAACTGGGCATACATCGTGCGGGGCACGTCGTACTTCACCCAAATAGGCGGCCCATCTCCCCTACTGCACCTGTGGTACCTTGGCGTGGACATGCAGTTCTTCCTGGTGTGGTCTGTGCTGCTTACGCTCTCGCTGCGCGTGGGCAAGGTGTTTGCCCGCCGCCTGAGCCTACTTCTGGCCGTGGCGTCTGCCGTGTGGATGGGCGTGGCGTTTTACCTGCGGGGCGACATGAACCGCGTGTACTACGGCACGGACACGCGTGCCTGCGCGCTGCTGCTGGGCTCGTGGCTGGCGTTGGCCTTTCCGGTGGGCAGGGTACCCGCCATAGCAAAGGACCTGCTGGTGGAACCCGTGGGCGCTCGAAAGCGCAATGCACGCGGGCAGCGCTACCGCGCCACGCCCTTCTCACAGCTGGCCGGGATCGTGTGCGTGGCCGTATTGGTATTGGGCATGGCCTTGGTTCCCGCCGACACCCCGCTGTACTACTACGGCGGCTTTGCGCTGGCCTCGCTTGTCTCAACGCTGCTTCTGGCCACGCTGCTAGCCCCCAAGAGCCTTATGGGCACCATCCTGTCGTTTCCGCTGTTCTCGTACGTGGGACGGCGCTCCTTCTCCCTCTACCTGTGGCACTTCCCCATCTTCGCGCTCATGGCCGCAGACAAGACCACCACGTCCTGGAAGATGCGCCTGCTTGCCGTGGTCGTGACCTTTGTGGTGGCAGAGGTGTCCTACTGGCTGGTCGAGCGCTCCTTCGTGCCCCGGCCCAAGACCGAGGCCGCACACCGCATGGGCTACATCACGCGCATGGCCACGGTTGCCAGCCTCACGCTCGCCACGGCGGCCTACGCCGCCTTTGCGCTCGTCACGACCCCCGACGAGACCCTCGTGCCCGAGGAGGCCATCGTGAGTACCGGAGAGTCGGCGGACAAGGCACGTGACGTGCGCGGCACTCAGTCCGCCGCAGGTGCCCAGACTGGCTCGGACAAGGGCCAGGCGACCGCAGACAAGAACAAGACGGATGCCAAGGACGCGACCAACGCCAAGACCGACAAGAACGCCAAGGACAAGGACAAGAAGACCGAGCAGACGACCGAACCCAAGAAGGTCACCCTCACCGACGGCACCGTCGTGCATGCGGCCTCAGGAGAGACGTCCAAGGGCGTGAGCGACCCCGTGCTCATTGGCGACTCGGTACCCGGTGACGCCGACTGGTCGGTGCGGTTGCCCGACGCCCTCGTGGACACCTACATAGGGCGTCGTCCCGACCAGGCAATCGAGGTGATCAAGGGCTACTTGGACCAGAAGGTCGTGGGCCACGTGGTCGTGTACGCGTGCTTCTCGAACACCACGGCATCGGCCGAGCAGCTCGAGGAGATGATCGAGGTGTGCGGCAAGGATCGTGAGGTGTACCTGGTGGCCACCGCCAACCCCGACGGGTTCCAGGACCAGGCGAACGAGCTGCTGCGGGAGGCGGCAGACGCCCACGACAACGTGCACTACGTGGACTGGCCCACCGTGCTGGAGGGCCACCTCAAGGAGTATCTGTGGGCCGACGAGACACACCTGCGGCCCGAGGGCGCCGTGGTGTACGTGGACATGGTCACCCGTGCCGTGGCCCAGACCATGGTGGACGCCGGCGGCACCACCTCCGAAGGCTAGGGTGCGCTCAGGAGACAGCCCCTACACCCACGCCAGCGAGGCGAGCATCTCCTCGTATGCGGGCTCGTTGGCCTGTGCATGGTCATCGTGCGTGAAGTAGTACAGCGTGTAGCATCGGGTCTCTCGCTTGAACACGAGGGTCTGGGCCTGCTGGCGCACGCGTCCGTCGGCAAACGAATACGCGAAGCCCTGGGCCTGGACGCCAGCGAGCTCGCGGGCAAAGAAACGCTCCAACTGGTAATCGCTCGTGCGATACGCCCTGCGCGCGCCCTGCTCGGCACGGCGTGCCAGCGACGCCTCACGAGCCAGCACGCTGCCCACCTTGGCCATGAGTGGGCTCGTCTCTTTCCAAAACACGGCAAGAATCGCATGGCGCCTTTTGTCTTGCACGCCCCATATGTTTTGGTAGCTCACGCCAAAAGACTGCTTGAGCTCGTCGATGCTCATGGCGACGTAGCCCCTGGGATAGGTTATGGACAGTTCGCCGTTGATCGTGGCTGTGGTCATGGTCCTGCTCCTTGCCTTGGCGGGGTACTCACTGAGAAAGGTGGCCAGGTCCCTTGTCTCAGTCCAAAAGCGATCCGGGCCAGATGGTGCCGGCCACGAGCGCGTCCCACTGGCTTGCGGAAATCGTGCGGCTCGTGCGCTCGACGCCCTCTGCGCGCGCGTACTCGTCCAGCTCGTCCACCATGGCAACGAAGGCGTCAAGCTCTGCAGAACGCTTGCCAGACTCTGACTCGGCGGGAACCTCGGCGCGCGTGAGCAACGTGCAGCTGGCACGTGAGAAGCGCAGAATCACGCCGGTGCGACGGTTCCGGGCGTCATCCACCACGTAGGCGACCTCCGCCAGGCCACGCTCCACGACGAGCCGTGCGACATCGGCGGGTCCCCACAGCTCGTCCAAGGAGGCGAACACGGGCATGCCCAGCTCGCGGCCGTCCATCACCTCAAGGCGCTCCGGGTTCACGAACAGGCGGTCGCGCAGCCGATCCACGTAGTCGAAGGCGGGAATGCGCTGGCCGTTGAGGACCTCCTGCAGACGTTCGACCGACTCGTCGCCCAGCTCGCGCGCCACGAGGGCGGCGCTGAATCCCGCAAACGTCTCTCCCATGAGTGCCAGCGCCTCACGCAGTCGCTCGGCATAGCGCAGGGCGTAGTCGATGGGTGCGGCCAGGTCCACGGACGCACGCTCCTGCGTGGATGACGTGGCCACGAAGCGCGCGCCAGCGGCGTCGCGTTGCGAGGAAACGGTACGCAGGAACTCCTGCAGGGCGGGAAGTGCCTGAGGCGCCGGTGCGGGCTGAGACTCGGCCCGCATGGTCGTCTCGATGGCAACGATGGGCACGACGATGTCTTGCTGGGACATGGCGGGCTCGGCTGGTTCTGTGACGACCTGGACGGCTGACGCCGCAGGCAGCTGCTCGTCCGTCTCTGCTGTCTCCGGCATGGAATCTGGCTCCGACGCGGCCTCTGTGACCTCCTGTGCGGCGCGCTCGGCCTCCTGTGCGGCGCGGCGCTCGCGCTCCTCCTGTCGGGCGCGCTCGAGCTGCTCGATGCGCTTGAGGTTGCGCGCGTTCTCGGCCTTGCGCGCCTCGCGCTCCTGCTCCTCGAGCATGAGAAACGCGTCCTCCACCTCGGGGCGCAGCATCATCTCGAAGACGCCGGCACCCACCTTGCCCGTGGCGCGCGTCTGATAGAGCAGCGGCCACCACTCGTCCATGCCAAAGCGATCCTGCTGCGGCGCGGGCACGCCAAAGCGCTCCCCTGCCTGCTGGGCCGCCTCGCCCAGCCATCGGCGGTAGCGACCCATGGTTCCCCTGTAGCGAATGCTCAGCTGCTGGAACGTGGCGGGACCGCCGTACTCGCGCAGGCACCTCACGGCCTTCGCCTGGTCCGTCTCGACGAACGAGGGACTTGCGAGCAACTCTGCCCACTGCTGCGCGGTAATTGGCGACACGTACTCATCCTCGGTGGGATGCCAGTCGTAGTCGATCTCCTCTTCCTCGACCTCGGGCTCCTGCGAGACCTCCGGCTCCCGATTGCGTGCGCGTTCATTCCTGATTATCGCCATGCCTGCTCCCCCGTCACAACACACATACCAGAGAAGCGTACCATATCATCGGCGGTCGTGCGCGATTGGGCCAATTCCCACGGCACACCTGCACTGGGGGGACAGTCCCCTCAGTGCAAGTGTGCAACTAACTACTGTGCCTATAGCTCGCCCAAGGCGATCATGTCGTCGGCAACCTTGAGCAGCGTGTCGATCTGCTCGAGCATGAGCAGGCTAAAGCTTTCCTTGACCACGCCAAAGCCCAGGTAGGCACCCAGGATGTTGCCGCAGATGGCCCCGGTGGAGTCGGAGTCGCCCCAATGGTTTATCGCGCAGCGAATAGCCGCGGCAAAGTCGTCGCCGTACGAGAGCGCCGCGTAGATGGCCACGCACAGGGCCTCTTCGCCCACCCAGCCCTCGCCGAGCTCGTGTATGCGGGCGCGGTCGTCCTCAACCGTGGCGTGCGGCAACGTCGAGAGCTCGATCGCACGCATCACCATGTCCACTAAGACCTCGGCCTCGGGGAACGTGGAGTACTGCGCGGCCACGCTGCGCACGCTGTGCTCGATGATAAAGGACAGTGGCAGCCCCTCGTCGTTCGCGCAGGAGCGCGCCACGATCTGGGCGAGCACCGCGGCGGGCAGCCATCCCATGGGATGGCCGTGCGTGAGCGCCGCCGACTCCGCCGCCATCCTGGTCGCCCACTGGTAGCGACGGGAATTGCGGAACTGCTCGTGGCTGCGCAGGCAATGGGCCACGAGCCCAACCGGTGCGGCGCGCATCACGCCGCCGCACCCCTTGCTGTTGTTGACCGGTTCCAAAATCGTGCCCGCAACGCCACCTTGGATGGCGTACAGGCACGTGTTTCCCGGAGCGCGCTTGTGGCGCATGGCATCCATGGACGTGAGCCAGAGCTTGGGGTGCGCCGGATCGTCCAGATAGGTGCTGTTGCCCTGCGTGGCAAACCACTCCCGGTAGGCCAGCCACACGTCGGAGGACTCGGGCGTCCCATGATGCTCCGCCCCATAGATAAGGCCCGCGGCGGTAAACAGCGTCATCTGCGTGTCGTCCGAGAAGATCGCCTGAGGCTCATGGGAGAGCTTGGCTGCCTGCTCGAGGGTTTGAATGCCCTGTGGACCGAAGACGGAGTCAATCTCGTCCTCTTTCATGAACTCTATGGGATAGCCGAGCGCGTCGCCCACGGCGCCACCGATAAAGCAACCCCACACACGATCCTTGTCGTTAGCCATGACCTCTCCTGGTTTGCAAGTCAACCGCCTCTCGCGCGCAGCCAACGAGCCTGCGCAAACACGCGATTCGCAAAGATAGTAGCAGTCAACGACGCAATCACAAAATGTTGTGTCATTCTCGTGCCGTTCACCTGCATTTGGGTGCTGTATGGGGGGCTAGTTTTGAACGTAATGTGAAGACGCGCACGATCACGCCGGCGACTCGTCCTTTTGGCACCGTCTCACGAGTCAACGTGCAGAGTGTAGCTCACCAGGTGGAACTGCCATCCGACGTCTGTGCGCGTGCACTCGAGGACCGCCACACCATGCGCGTTTGGCCCCTCCGCCAGCCAGTCCGCCCTCGTCGTTCGCACGTCCGTCTCAACGCGCGCACCCCCTGTCAAACGCTTGTCTCGGCCAGCCATCTCTTGCGGATACGCCTATAGTACACGAAGCACAGCGCCGCCACGGTAGCCAGCACGACCGTGGACGCCACGCTGGCCTCAAGGCCCATCTCGCCGCCCGACAGCCACGTGCTTCCCTGAGTGGTGCTCACCAACAACGTCGCGGTGGGATCGGCCAAATTGCCACTCACCGCGACGCCAAAGATATTGCCCTGAAAGAGGTTCCAAGCCGCGTGAATCGCCCCCGCCATCCAGATGCGACCCGACAAAAACACGCTCATGCCGCAGATGAGCGCCAGCAGGAACAGGTTTGCGAACGCGACGGCATTGTAGCCGCCGTTAAAGTGATGCGGGAAGTACGAGAACCACACCGACGTCACCAGCAGCGCCAGCCACGCGGGGTTCTTGCGCACGGCGCTCATCATAAAGGCGCCGCGATACATGACCTCCTCGCCAAAGGCCTGGAACAGGTACACCACGCACATCCACGGGATGGTCCACCACACCACGTTGTGCACGTTCACCTGCGTCTGGATGCCGCCAAGGGCCAGCGCCACCAAGAACGAGCCGCCAATGCACACGATGCCCAGCCCATAGCCCAGCGCGAGATCGCGCAGCATCCGCAGCGGAGGAGAGGGGCGCAGGCCCAAGTCGCGCGGCCGCATGCGCTCCCACAGGGCACAGTAGAACACGGCGGCAAAACTCAGGAGTCCGATGGCAATGAGCCAGATGCCACCCATTGACGTGATGGGCTCAAGCTGGCGGTCGCTCACATAGGCGGCAAGCCCGTTGGTTATCCTGCCCGACACGTTGATTACAACGGCGAACTTCACGAACTCCAGGGCAATGTTCCACCCGCCCTCGCAGCGCCCTCGCACCTCCTGGACGATGGGCGAGTCGTCAAACAACGCAGCCATGCCAGCTCCCAACCCTCGCGTCATTTCTCCCCGACCACTATAGCCGTTTGCCCAAGCCGCATACAGTCTCACCCGCGCTGAGGGGACTGTCCCCTGTGCACGGGGGACTGTCCCCTTTGTCCGGGTGGAAAGCGAGGCGTATACTTGAAGGGTTGAACCGCACAGCGAGGAGCGAGCTATGGACAACGGCACCCCCACCCCTCAGTCGACGGACAGCACTGGTACCGTGCGAAAGCTGCTCTGGCTTCTCATCGGGCTCCTGGTCGTGCTCATCGCGCTGCTCTCGGCCTATCTTGTACAACGGCCAGGTGGTCCATCGGCGGTAGCAACAGACCAGGTTTCCGTTATCGTTCCGGTCAAGGCGCCAGGGCTCGACGTGGGCGGCTCGCGCATTCCCGTAAGCGTGAGCGGCACGACCACCGACGGCACACCCGTCGACAAGGTCGCATACCTCGAGGCCGACGGGTCCGGCCTCTCGCTTTCCCCGGGGACCTACCAGGTCGCAACCATCGGCGCGGGCTCACCCATTGCCCGTGACGGCACCGTCTACCACGTGAGCCGGGCGCTCGTGGACGTCGACCTCACGCCGGAGGCAATTGAGGCGGGCACGACCACGCCGGTGGACAACGCGCTGGAGTACAGCCCCGCAGGTCCCGAGGACGTGACGCAGCAGATGGTAGACGACGCCGTGGAGCTGATGCGCAAGGACGACGCGCGAAAGGACCTCGTGGACGCGCTGGAGCAAAAGGCGCGCGAGCGGTACCGGGAGGCGCTCAATGGCGCGTCCGCATCAGGCGACTCCAACACCACCGGCCAAGCGGATGCCCAAAAGACCGGCGACGCGAACGCCCAGACGTCTGGCCACATCGTGTCGTTTGAGCACTTTGACTTTGCCATGCCGCCCGAGTGGCAGGACGACGTGACGTTTATGGAGGGCAAGCTCTTTGGCACGCAGGAATGCCAGTGGCTCGAGTACCGAGGCGGAGAGCTGCTTGCAAGCCCCATCGAGACGTTCGACTCCAGCAACATCCGTCCTCTTGCCACCTATACCACCAAGAGCGACATCTCCGTTACCGTGTGGGCGGAGAGCGCCTCGTATGTCCTGGCGTACCTCTCGGATGCCCAAGGCAGAAGCGCCACCATCTCCACGCTCGTGGTAACTCCAGAGGTCGCCGGCGTCATGTGGGATGGCACAGCTGAGGATGCCACGGCAATCAACAAGATGCAGGAGGCCATTCTTGGCTCAACGCCCTACAGCAACGGCACCGACCGCTGCGTGGACATGCTGTGCGCCTGTGCCGAGCGCATCACCCTCACCTAGAACGCCTGCGGGAGGCAAGGGGAGCGTGTCTCCCGCTGCCTCCCGCAGGCGTGTCGCCTCATACGCAGAGAAGATCCTACTGGCCCGAACCCGTCGTGTTCACATAGCCACTCACGAAGGGAGCAAAGGCAAGGTTCTCGAACGAGGTGAACGCATCCCTGTCGTACATGTTGTCCTTGGTGAAGGTCGCCTCCAGGCTCTCGCCTGGCTTGAGCTGGCCATACGTGAAGGAGTCGCCTCCGTAGTAGGTGCCTTCCTGGTCCATGGCCATGCAACGAACCTTGGCGATTACCACAGGATACTCGCCCTTGTTGGTGAGCGTGAGCGTTACGTGATCTGCGGCGGTATCGGTCGCCTTAACCTCCACGTTCTTGCCAAGCGGCAGCATCCAGGACTCGCTCTTCGTGCAGGTGACCTTGTAGTTGACGCCGTCGGAGCGCTTGAGGTCGATGCCGTACAGCATCGCGGTCTGTCCCGGGGCCACGGCCATGGCGTTGTCCGTCTCATGACCGTTGTCGGCCTTGCCCCACACGAACTTGAAGTCCGCGTCTATGTTGAGCGTATCGCTTGTCTCGTTCTTTACCAGGAGGATGCCACCCTTGGCCTTACGGTCCCAACCCGTGAGACTGCCCGTGAGCTCCTGCTTGGGATCGGTTATGGACAGCGTCGCACGCGTCGCAGAGCCCGGCTCCCAGCGCGCGTAGAACGTTACAGGCGTCCTTACGAGGTAGGTGTCGCCGGGTTGGTAGAGCTTGGTGCCCTCGCCGTCGTCGAGGGTGGTGGCCCATGCGCTAAACGAATAGCCCTCGCGCGTGAACGCGCACTCAGGTAGCTCGTACTCCGAGTCCAAGGGCACCATGACCGCCTCCATGCTGCCACCGTCTGACTCATTGCCGTCGAAGCTCACCTGCACGTTCCAAGCAGCGGCATAACTCATGGACTCCTTCGCAGCCACCTCGAAACCGGCCGGCAGCGGCTCCGAGTCCGGATCGTCGGAGGGAATCCAACCCGCGAACTCATGTCCCTCCCAGGTAAAGCCGTTCTCCGGCAGCTTGAATGTGCTGCCCTCGCGTGCCTCGATGGCAGCCACTTCGCCTTCCTTGGCCCCACCTCCGTCGAAGGTGATGGTAGCCACCGATCCACCACCGGCAATGCCGCCGTCCGACGGGCGGAAGGCGCCAGTTATCCGCACAATGCCAATCACGATAAGGATGAGACCACACACTCCCATGGCAATGCGGGCGGGCGTCTTGGTGTACCACGGTGCGGAGGCGTCGACTGCCTTGGACGGCTCGGGTTTGGGTGGCTCGGGCTTTGGCGGCTCGGCAGCCGGTGGTTCGGGCTTGGGGGGCTCTGGCGTGGGCATCTCCTGCGTCTGCGACACGTCCTCATTGGTGCTGTCGGCCACAGGGGTCCCGCATTCGGGGCAAAACTTCGCCTCATCGGCTAGCTCATTACCACACTTCTTGCAACGCATGGTCATCTTCCCTTCGTCCACGCTCCATAGCTATGCTTTTAGCATGGCACAACACGCATAAGACGCATAGGATGCTCTCGGCGACCGCCAGACTGGGAAAAGGGGCCAAACCCCTTTTCCCAGTTCGCGCATTAGTGCAAAGACGTTCAGTTTCGAATCGTATATCCGCAGGTCGCGCCCTCCGGCACCCCGACGACTTTGCACTGGCTAGAATACACAGTGCAAAGTCGTCGGGCGCCCGACGGCAAAACCGCAGGAAGCGGTGCGTCGGAGCCCGACGACTTTACACTAGTCTGGGGCCGCTAGCGCTGGCGGAACGCTGTGGCGTAGCGCTGGGTCACGCCGCGGTAGGTGGCGCCGGGGGCGGGCTGGCCCTTCCTCACCAGCACTACCTGGATGCCCTCCAGGCGCCTGGAGTAGCCGGCGCTGCCGGAGCGCGCGCCGTTCTTGGCCCAGCCCATCCAGCCGAACCTCTGGCAGTGGACGCGGTAGTACACGTCGTAGCGGTTGGCCAGCTCGCCGGTGAGCCTTATCTCTATGGCCTCCAGGCGCCGCGACATGCCGGAGGTGCCGGCCATCTGGCCGTCGGCGCGCCAGCCCTGCCATCCGATCCTCTGCACGTGGGTGCGGTACTGGATGCCGCCTGCGCACGGCAGGTCGCTCAGCTTGACGTTGATGCCCTCGAGGCGCAGGGACCTTCCCGTGGTGCCGCTCATGTCGCCGTCCGAGACGTACCCCTGCCAGCCCACGCGCTGCACGTGGGTGCGGTAGGAGACGCGCGGGGTGCGCGCGACCGAGGCCTGGCCAGAGCCGTTGCCACCACTTTGGCCACCACCCTTGTTGTTGTCACTGCCGGTTGTCCACTTTACCGTGTACGGACCACTGCCTTTGCGACTCCTGGACACCTTGATGTAGTACGTACCCGCAGACAGCTCTTGCTGCCAAGTGCCTGAAGTTCCAACCTCTCCCAAATAGGTGCGCCCATGATTGGCGTCATAGAGGTTCACGTAGTCAATCGAGTCGGTCTGGGCATCATTCTCGTAACAGCAAATCTTTACCTTCTTGGTGCTGCTGAGCGTGAACTTGTAATACCCCACCCCTGCATCGTTGGATGTGAAGAGTCCCGTATGTTCAACTCCATCACGTATGGCAATGGCCCTGTCCACCGAATCGTTGTTAGCTATGGGATAGTTCGTTACGCTCGCGCTACCCTTAACGCGAATGTAACCGGAGCCAAACCGCGAGTTGGGATGATCGGCATAAACACATAAGTAGTACGTGCCCGCCTTGAGATAGCACTGGTCAGCTTCAGGTTTATAACTCGATTGCCAGTCTGTCCAAAGCTCATTTCCGTAATCATCTGACAATACTCTGCTTACCTGATTCGTACATTGGTTATCAATCGCGAGACTCACCTTGGAAGCCTGCGTAAGTGTGAATACATAGTCACACCCATTGGCCTTATTTGCGATCTTTGGATAAAAAACGTGCCACTGGCCGTTGAGCGCGAACGTACGTTGCGTGGTAGCCTGGGCCTCAAGTTCTTGGGGCTCGGCGGGAGCCTCCACCTCGCCACTCGTCGCGGCCTCCTCAAGGCCTTGGGCATCGGCCGCCAGGGTCTGCTCCTCTACCGCCACTTCCTCGGCAGGTTGCGCGACTTCGACGGGCTGCTCCACAGCTGCCTGGCCGTCGGCTGCCTGCGTCTGGGCGCCGGCCGTCTCCTCTACCACCTCGGTCTGATCGGGCGTGACGGCGACGTCTGCCGTCTCGGCGGCGAGGGCCTGCGCGGGCATGCTTCCCACGAGCAGCAGCGCCGACAACCCCCATGCAACCACCCTCGGCGCCATCTTCCCAGACGGATTCCGACTCTCTTTTCTCATTTGTGCTCCTCCCTTGTCAGTGGCTTTGCAGCCGTCCTCCTTCGTTGCGCACATCATCCCGCATGTTCGGGAAAAAAGGTTGCGCAACATTGAAAAACGTCAGAGGAAGGGCGCCAATACGAGAAACGCTACAGCCTCACCCGGCGCAGCAGCAGGGAGTTGCTCACCACGCTCACGCTGGAGAGCGCCATGCAGGCGGAGCTGAGCTCGGGCGGCAGGATGCCAAAGGCGGCGAGCGGCACGAGCAGCAGGTTGTAGCCAAGCGCCCAGACAAAGTTCTGGTGGATCTTGCGCATGGTGGCACGACTCAGCTCGATGGCGCGCGCCACGTCCACCACGTCGTCGTGCATGAGCACCACCTGGCCCACCTCCAGCGCGGCGTCGGAACCGGCGCTCATGGCCATGCCGATGTCGGCCGTGGCCAGCGCGGGCGTGTCGTTGATGCCGTCGCCCACCATGGCGACGAGCTCCTCGTGTGCCGGGTCCAAAAGCTCGGCCACACGGTCCGCCTTCTGGTTGGGCAGGACCTCGGCCATCACGTGGTCCGCCTCGATGCCCACCTCGGCCGCCACATGCTCGGCCGCCGCGCGTGCGTCGCCGGTGAGCAGGTACACGTCGCACCCCAGCCTGCGCAGGCGCGCCACGCCCTCGGCGGCGCTGTCCTTGGGGCTGTCTGCAGCGGCAATCGCACCCGCCACGCCAAACGAGGCAAAGACCAGATACATCACCGTGGCATGCGCGCCGGCCCCGTCGCGCGAGAACTCCTCGCACCAGGCGGGCAGACCCGCTCCCGTAAGCTCGCGCACCAGGCGCTCGTTGCCAAAGCCAAACCGCTCGCCGTCCACGGTGCCCACCACGCCAAGGCCCGTGAGCGCCTCGAAGTCGTCCACCATGTCCCGCGGGATGGCAATGTCGTGCTCGGCGGCATACATCAGCACCGCACACGCCAGGGGATGTTCGCTTCCCTGCTCGAGCGCGCCGGCAAAGCGAATCACGTCCTGCTCGCTCGCCTCCTCGCCATGCGCCACGCCCACCACCATGGGCATGCCCTGGGTTATGGTGCCGGTCTTGTCAAACACCACGCGACGCAGCTTGCCCGCCTGCTGCAGCACGTCACCGTCCTTGATGAGAATGCCCTGCTCGGCTCCCTTGCCGGTCCCCACCATCACGGCCGTGGGCGTGGCCAGGCCCAGCGCACACGGACACGCCACGACCACCACCGACACGCCCGCCATGAGCGCATGCTCGAACGAGGCGCTGGAGATGCCGCCCGTGAACGCCGCATACGCCAGCCAACCCAAGAACGTGACCAGGCCCAGCGAGAGGATTGCCGGCACGAACACCGCGGCAATGCGGTCGGCCAACCGCTGGATTTGCGGGCGCGAGCCCTGGGCCTTTTCGACCATCTCCACGATGCGGCTGAGCGTGGAATCGGCACCCACGCGCGTGGCACGCACGGTGAGCGCACCGTTGCCATTGATGGTGGCACCGGTCACCTCGTCGCCTGCGACCTTCTCTTGCGGCATGGGCTCACCGGTGAGCATGGACTCGTCCACCGAGCTCGATCCCGCAACCACCACGCCGTCCACCGGCACCTTCTCGCCGGGGCGCACGTCCACCACGTCGCCAATGCGCAGGTCGTCTATGGGCAGGTCCACCACCTGGTCTGCGCGATGCACGTGGGCGACCTTGGGCGCCAGGCTCATGAGCGACTCCACCGCCTCGCCTGCACGGCCCTTGGCTCGGGCCTCCAGCATCTTGCCCAGCTGCACGAAGGTGATGAGCATGGCACTGGTTTCGAAGGGTGCCATGGCACCGGCGGCACGTGGTGAGAAGGTCACGTAGAGCGAGTACGCAAACGCAATGGTGGTACCCACAGCCACGAGCGTGTCCATGTTGGCCGTGCGCGCCTTGAGCGCCCCCCATGCTCCCCGGTAAAACCGCAAGCCCGCCACGAACTGCACGGGGATCGTGAGCACCATACACACCAGATTCATGGCAAGCATCATCTGCTCGTGCGTGTGCTGCGCTCCAAACAGCGCGGTGGCCACGGGCATGGTGAGCGTCATGCCGGCAGGGGTCATACACACCACCATCACCAGGATGGTGAGGATGAGCGACATCACGAACATGCGCAGGTCATGCGCGTGCTGGGCCGCCTCGCGCGCACGGCGCTGCTCGTCGAAGGCGGAGCGCCCCTCGTGCGGGATCACCGTCGCGCCATACCCCAGGCCCACGATGGTTTCCACTACCTCGGCCATGCTGGTTTGCGTCGGGTCAAATGTCACCTCGCCGTTGTTGGCCGCGAGGTTGACGGTACACTCCTGCACGCCGTCCATACGACCCACCATCTTTTCTATGAGCGCCGAGCAGTTGGCACAGTGCATGCCCTCTATGGCAATGCGTTCCGTCTGCATGTCCGCTCCTTTCGCCATTCGCCGTCACTGGGAAAAGGGGTCAGACCCCTTTTCCCAGCCGCGCTAGGCGACGACCGTCGCGCTGCTGCCCTCGGGGCTGGCTCGCACTTCCACGCGTTGCTCGATGCGCTTCTCCAGCTCCTCGACGTGGCTGATAATGGCCACCAGGCAGTCTCCTGACGCCAGGTCCGAAAGCACGCGCATCACCTGCTCCAGCGACTCGGGGTCCAGCGAGCCAAAGCCCTCGTCAATGAACACGGTATCCAGGTGCATGCCGCCGGCACGCTGCTGCGCATAGTCCGAGAGGCCCAGAGCGAGCGCAAGCGACGCCTCAAACGACTCGCCACCCGACAGCGAAGACACGGGCCGGCGCTTGCCCGTGGCATAGTCCACCACGTCCAGCGACAGGCCACCCTTGCCGCGCCGCTCCCCCTCGGTGTTGCGCGCCAGCTGATAATGGCCATTGGTCATCACCGCCAGGCGCCTGTTGGCGCAGATCACAATCTGGTCGAAGTAGAATCCCAGCACGTAACGCTCGAACGAGATGCGGTTGGTGCCCGTCGCCTGACCGCGCGCGATGCGAGACACGCGGTTCGCGGCAGTAACGGCACGCTCCAGGCCGGGCAGCTTGGCCGCGACCGCCTCCATCTCGTCGATGGCCTGGCCGTTCATGCTCACGCGGGCCTCGGCCTTGCGCACCTCCCGGTCGGCGTTCTTCTCGGCAGTCTGGGCAACCATGAGCGCCTGCTTGGCCTTGGCGGTGCCCGGGGCCTTGTCCCCCTCGTTCACGCCCAGCTCCGCAAGGCGCGCCTGGCGCTCTTCCAGGACTGAGGCCGCCGAAGACTGATCCGAGAGGGCCTTTTGGTAGGCCGTGCGCGCGAGCGTGAGCTCCTGCTCGATCTCCACGCGATGCCGGTGCGCAAGCTCGGCTGCCTGGATCGCCTCCTCGCGAGACGAGAACGGCAGCGTGGCGGCAACCTCGTCTGCCCGTGCCTGCGCGGTGGCGGCATCGGCGGTTGCTACCTCGTACGAGCCCGCCAGCGTTACCAGCTCACGGCGCACCTGCGCCAGGCGCTCTTCGTTGGCGGCAAGCTGCTGGCGCAGGTCGTCGAGCTCGGCGAGCTTTTGCTCCAAGGCATGCATGCGCTCGCGATTGCTCGCCAGCTCGTCGCGCAGCATCTGCCCCAGCTCTGCGAGCTTGCCCACGGCCATGCGCTCGGCCTGGGGTCCCTCGAGCGCGGCGCCCGTCTCGTCTACCAGCGAGACGCCCAGGCCAGCCGCGTCGGCAAGGCACGCCTTGGAGCGCTCCTCCACCTTGGCACTGAGCGAGAGGTAGGCATCCTGCGCCTCGCGCAGGTGTCGCTCGGCCTCCTGCTGCTGGGTGCGTGCCATGGTGAGCGAGCTGCGGTCGGGAGCGACATCGGTGGGACGCGCGGGGTGTGGGTGGGTAACAGATCCGCACACCGGACACGGCTCGCCCTCCACGAGCGACGTTGCCACGAACGCGGCATCGTCTGCCACCAGGGCTGCGAACAGCTCCTCCGCGCGCACCCGCGCCTGCTCCTCGGCGCTCTTGGCCTCGCGCACCTCCGTCGCGCAGGAGCCGAGGTTCGCGCGCTCGCGCATGAGCGTTTGCAGGGACTCGCCCACCGCACTCGCCTGCGCGGAGCGCTGCTTCACGCGTTCCACCTGCGCCTTGGAGCGCTCGAGCTCGCTCGCCACGTCGCGCGCCATGGCAAGCTCCACCTGCGCATGGGCGACCGAGGACTCGAGCTGCGCCCGCTCGTCCTCCAGCGTGGCGCGCTTCTGGGCCAGCTGCGCCGCGTGCTCGGCGGCCTGCCTTGCATCTACCTTGCGCTGCTCGAGCTCGTCGTAGCGCGGCAGGGACTTGCTCAGCTCCTCCTCGCGCACCACGAGCGCGCGATGCTCCTCCTCGTAGCCGGCGCTAGCTTCGTCGAGCGCCTTCTTGAACAACTGCACGTGCGCGTTCGCGCGAACGAGCTGCCGCTTGGCCTGCTCCGCCCCCTCCAGCGCCACGACCGCCTCCTCGGCGGCACGCAGCCGCATGCGCGCCTCGATGGTGTCCTCGCGTGCCTTCTCGCGCGACTGCGCGAGCTGTGCGACCTCGTTTATTTGCCTGCCAACCAAGGTCTTTGCCGCCTCTATGCAGTCCTGGGCGCACAGGGCGGGCTCCTCGCGGCTCAGCACGCGTTGCACCGGGTCATGCACCTCTGCCATGCCGCGGTCCAGTCGCTTCATGCATCCGCCAAACTCGGCACGCGCCTGCTCCAAGGCGTCGGTGGCCTCGCGTGCCAGACGCACCAGCTCGTTGGCAAAGCTGTCCAGCTCGTCGGTGCCAAAGATCTTGCGCAGCACGACCTCGCGCTCGGCGGGGTCGGTGCACAGCAGGTCCCTAAACGCCCCCTGCGCAATCATGGTAACCTGCCTGAACTGCCCGTAGCTCAGGCCAAGAAGGTCGATGATCTGCTCGTTCACCTGGGTCGTGTTGCTGCCCAGCGTAACGTCTGCGCGGGTAAGCTCGGCCACCGGCGCGTTCTCCACCATGGCCGAGGCGTTCTCGCCTCCCGACCGGCGGCGCGCGAGCCATTGCTGCGGACGCCGCGTGATGGTGTACTCGTGTCCGGCATGCTCGAACACGAGCGTGACCTCGGTGGGCGTCTGGGCGTCGGCGTAGTCGCTGCGCAGCGTACGCACGTCTCGGTCGCCCGAGGACTCGCCAAACAGGGCGTAGGCGATGGCGTCAAACAGCATCGTCTTGCCCGACCCCGTGTCGCCGTAGATGAGATACAGGCCGTGGTCGCCAAACTTGGAGAAGTCGATGTCCACCGTTTGGGCATAGGGGCCAAACGCCGTGAGTCTGAGGTTGAGCGGCCTCATGCCACATCACCACCCTTCGTGAGCACCTTCTCAAAGGCCTTGTCCACCAACGCCTGTTCGTCGTCGGCCAAGGGCTTTCCCGACTGGGCCTGGAAGAACTCGGCAAACAGATCGTGCATGTCCTTCTCCAGGTCTATCTCGTCGGGTGCCTGGGTAACGCCGGCCGCGCGCGTCACGGCGTTGTCGAAGGTGACCTGCTCCAAGTTGGGCCACACCTGACGCAGGCGCGCCACCACGTCTATGGGGTCGTCGTCGGTGACCACGGCGTGCACGAAGTCGTTGCGTCGCTGCTCGTCCTCCTGCTTGGCCTGGCGCACCAAATCCTCCACCGCGCCGAGCTCCAGCCTAAAGTCGCGTAGGGGCTCGACGGGTACCAGACGATACTTCACGCTCACGCCTGCCTCGCCCTGCTTGATGCCCACGACCGCGTACGACTTTTGTTGCGCCACCTCCGAGGACGAGAGCTTGAGCGGGCTGCCGGCATAGCGGATGGTGTCCTCGCCAATGTGCTGCGGCCGATGGATGTGCCCCAGCGCCACGTAGTCGAAGCCCTCGAACACGCGGCGGTCCACGTTGTCGAGCGTGCCCAGCGAGAGGTGCTCGGAGTCGCTTCGCTCGGGAGAGACCCCTGCGTTGGTAACGAACTGGTGCGCCACGCACACGTTGGGACGCACGGCAAACGCCGGGTTCTCTCGCACGCTGTCCAACACCAGACGCAGCGCGGTGTCGTAGTTGATCACGAACCCGGCGTCCAAGGCCATACGCCCTGCCCAGGACCGCACGTCGGCCGGACGCAGGAAGGGAACGAGCCAGAAGTTGATCCCGTCAACCACCACGGGCTCCAGGGCCTGGGTCAGCTCCCCTGCGATGTGGATGCCCGAGAGCGCGATGATATTTGACCCAACCGAGAGGCGCGCGCCGGAGTCGTGGTTGCCGCTCACCGCGAGCACCACGGTGCCGGCCTGGGCCATGCGGGTGATAAAGCGATCCCACTGGCGCACGGCCGCCTCGGGGGGATTGGGACTGTCAAAGATGTCACCTGCGACCACGAGTGCCTGCGAGCCGGACTGCTCTACCAACTCTTCGAGCTGTTCCAGCACGTGTTGCGTGTCTTGCTCGAGCGACATTTGCGCGAGCCTTCGACCCAGATGGAGGTCGGACGTGTGAACAAAGCGCATATGCGTCCAATCTTTTGTTAACGAGGATTGGCAAGAGTATAGCAACACCTTGTGCCGTGCAAGAGAAGAAGGACTCCGTGTTACAAACACAGAGTCCTTTGAATTTGAGAATTACCGTTCGCGCTTGGCCGCCTATCGCATGCCGGGACCACCCAGGTCATTGGTGTTCCAGTCCCATGTCTCCCAAGGCATGCTGTAGGAGTCCCACGGCCAGGTCTGCTCCTGCTGGTTCTGCGGCTGGTTCTGTCGCTGGTTGAGGTACTCCTCATACTGCCTCTGCAGGTCCTCGTACTGCTCTTCCTGCTTCTTGCGCTCCTCCTCCTGCTGCGCCTGCAGCGCCTCGTCGGAGCCCAGCGTCACCTTGGTGGTGTGCTCGTCGTTGCCACGCACGTACACCACGTCCACCTCATCGCCCACCGCATAGGAGCGCACGGCCAAAATGAGACCGTCTGCCGAGGTCACATCGTGGGTGCCAATCTTGGTCACGATGTCGCCCACCTCAATGCCAGCCTTGGCGGCGGGGCTGTCCTCGGCAAGCTCCGACACGTAGGCGCCCTGGTTTACCGAGAGGTGGTTGGCCTGCGCGTTCTGCGCGTTCACCGTGGCGCACGACACGCCCATGTAGGCATGAGTCACCTGCTCGCCGGCTATCACCTTGTTGGCGATCTCCACCGCGTAGTTGCCGGGAATCGCAAAGCCGATGCCCGCGAACGACTCCATGCCCGCGGCGTTCGAGTAGAGCGTGTTGATGCCCACCAGCTTGCCCTCGTCGTTCACCAGCGCGCCACCCGAGTTGCCGCCGTTGATGGCCGCGTCAACCTGGATGAGGTTGGTGTAGATGGTGTTGCCGGAGGATGAGGCCATGAGCGTGTTGCGGTACAGCGCCGAGACGATGCCGGAGGAGGCGGACTGGTCAAGGCCCAGCGGGCTGCCCAGCGTCATCACCCAGTCGCCCACCACAAGCTGCGAGGAGTCGCCAACCTCCATGGGCGTGACCGTGGTATCGCCAAAGTCGGCCTTTATCACCGCAATGTCGCTCGAGGCGTCGCCGCCCACCAGCGTGGCGTCGTAGCTCTGGCCGTCCATGGTAACCGATATGCTCTCGGCGTCACCCGCGACGTGCCAGTTGGTGATGATGTTTCCGTCGGTGTCCAGCACGACACCTGAGCCAATGCCCGTACCCTCGCCAGTGGTCACGTACACCGAGACCACCGATGGCAAACACTTTGCCGCCACGGCCTCAGACACCGTGGCGTCCTCGCCGCTGGTGGCCAGGTTGATGGTCTGACCAGCGGAGGAGTCCGACGTGGCGCGCACGGCGGCAGGCCTCGCGCCAATCACGCCCGTGCCCATGAGAACGCCTATCAGCGCCGCCGAAACGGCAGCGCCAGCAACGGCTCCGCCCACGACGCCCTTCCACGCGCCCGAGCCCTGCTTTGGCTGCTCAGGCGGTTCGGGTTGCGCCTGGCGGGACGCGCCCGTGCCCGGAACGCCGGGCTGCGTGGGGTAACCCGAGCGCACGACCCTGCGCCGGCGCAACGTCTGGCCGGGGTCCTTTTGTCCGCTGTCCTGCGATCCCGGGATGGGAGGGGTCGTGTTGTTGCCTGTGGTCATCGTCTTGCCTTCTTTCCATACGCGCAACACGCATACTGCACATACAGACTGTACCCCTACGCGCGATGCGCCAACCGCAAGAAGCGGACGTTCACACGCGGGGTACAAGCCTTTTGGTAATCTTAAATGCTCGCTAGAGCTTGAACAGGTAGCCCACGCCACGCACCGTAACGATGTGTGCAGCCACCTGCGGACCAACCTTGGAGCGCACGCGGCGAATGTGTACGTCTACCGTACGCGTGCCACCGCAGTACTCAAACCCCCACACACGATGCAGCAGGGTCTCGCGCGAGTAGGCGCGCGACGGGTGGGTGGCCAAGAACGAGAGGAGCGAGTACTCCATAAGCGTGAGGTCCACCGGCTCGTCGTCTATGTACACCTGGTAGGTGGCGAGGTTGATGGTCATGTTGTCTACGGTAACGATGTCTGCCGGGGCACTCTCCTCCCCCGGCCACAGCAGCAGCTTGCTGCGCATCTCGAACTCCGCCGCGCTGGCAGAGGCAAGGATAAAGTCGTTGCGACCCTGCGCCGGCATGCGCAGGGCGCCCAGGCGCTCCTCGTCCTGGACCATGAGCATGGGAATAAAGCCATTCTCGGCCACGTAGGAGTCCACGGCGTTGAGCGTGTCCTCGTCGAGTCCCGTCGTGTCCAGGATGATGAGGTCGAACTCGTGACCGGATGAGATGGCCTGAGAGAAGGTGTCGGGAAACGCGAGTGCGATGGAGACGTCCAAGGAATGCGACAGCTCGCGCATGCGCTCGTGATGGCGTGAGGATCGTGAGAGAAGCAGAATGTTTTTGTGGTGCATTGGGATAAGCCCCCAAAACGGCATAGAACGGTCGGTTTCAAAACATCAAAACATGGTACCACATGCCGTCATGTTGCAAACACGTAACAAAACAAAAATATCAGCGAAATCTTTCGTTGCACCTGCACTCAGGGGACTGTCCCCCGAGTGCAGGTATGCGAATGGGCTAGCCAATACTGCCCAGGAACTGGGCCGTACGCGGGTTCTGGGGATTGTCGAACACCATCTCGGGCGTGCCCTGCTCGACGACCACGCCACCCTCCATAAACACCACGCGGTCGGCGACCTCGCGGGCAAAGCCCATCTCGTGGGTCACCACGATCATGGTCATGCCGCCGTTCTCGGCCAGGTCACGCATGACGTCCAGGACGCCGCGCACCAGCTCGGGGTCGAGTGCGGAGGTGGGCTCGTCAAACAGCAGGATGTCGGGATGCATGGCCACGGCGCGAGCGATGGCCACGCGTTGCTGCTGGCCGCCGGACAGCTGTGCAGGCTTGAAGTCGGCGCGGTCGAGCAGGCCAACCGCGTCGAGCTGCCTGAGTGCCTCGGCCTCTGCCTCGTCCTTGGGCTTCTTGAGCACCTTGGTTTGGCCAATCATCACGTTGTCCTTGGCCGAGAGGTGCGGGAAGAGGTTGAAGCTCTGGAACACCATGCCCAGGTTCTGGCGCAGCTTGTTCACCTGCTTGGTGGGCAAATGGCCGGTGATCTCGTTGTCCTCGATGAGGATGTGGCCGGCCGTGGGCGTCTCGAGCAGGTTGATGCAGCGCAGCATGGTGGACTTGCCGGAGCCGGACGGGCCCAGCACGCACACCACCTCGCCAGGCCACACGGTGAGGTTGACGTCAGTGAGCACCTGCGTCTCGCCGTCGAAGGTCTTCATGAGGTGCTCAATGCGCACGCAGGGATGCTCGCTCGGCTCGAAGTGGTGCTTGGTGAGCACCTTGTCGCGCTCATGTGCCGCGATGGCCGCCTCGGTGGCGTCCAGCGGCGGCGGCACGTCCTTGGCGTGGCGCCTTGCCTCAACCTGCTTCTTTGTCTTATCAAACATCGGCGACACCTCCCCATATGCTCGTGCCTGCCCTAAACGGCGCACCAAGCGCCTGGGACAGCGACACCTCGGCACCGTCGGCGGAATCGCTCTCCGCAGCATCGTCGGCCTGATTCGCCTGCGCACCCTTTGCCTTGGGCCGTGGACCACCACCGCGCTCGGAGTTTGCCATGCGCTTCTCGATGATGGTGACCACTTTGATGAGCGGCAGGGTAACGATGAGGTAGAAGATGGCGGCCGCGACATACGGGGTCATGTTTCCGGACACGGACGTGAGGTTCTTCGCGAACATCATGAGCTCCATAACACCCACGCTCGACAGCAGCGACGTGTCCTTGAAGGCCATAATAAAGTCGCTCGTTACGGTGGGGATCACGCGGCGCACCGTCTGTGGCAGGATGATGCTCACCATGGTGCGCATGCGGCTCATGCCCAGGCTCGCGGCCGCCTCGTACTGGCCGGTGGGGATGGACTCAATGCCGGCACGGAAGATCTCGGCAAGGTATGCCGACGAGTTGATGGCCATAACGATGATGCCCAAGACGGTGTTGTCGATGACGATGTTCATCATGGGCAGGCCAAAGAACATGATGTAGATCTGCAGGAACAGCGGCGTGCCGCGCAGGACGTTAATGTACACGATGGCGATGGCGCGCAGGATGCGGAACTTGCTGATCTTCATGAGGGCAAACACCAGGCCAAGCAGGATGGCAAAGGGGTATGCCACGATAACGATAAGCAGGCACAGCAACCATCCGGGGAAGAGCGAGAACAGCGACGTGAGCAGAATCTGCGGCTTAAGGAACATGCCCAGGAACTGGTTGGAGTTCCACGCCTTCACCCATTCCTGCTGGTCGAGGTCGTTAACCATCGCCTGGAGCGGGGTGTTCTCGATGATGGAGATGGGCTTTGAGTCCTGGAGCTGCTGCTCACCCTTTTGGTTGGTGTAGGTTCCCCCCACCACGATGTCACCACCGCTGGCGGGAAACGTCATGCCCTCGACCTCTAGACGGATGAGCATACCCTCGCCCACTGGCTCCGAGAAGGTCACGGCGAGGGACGACCCGTTGGGTTTGGCCTCGCCCTGGATGCTCGTGCGGTTGAGTCCCTCAAGGGCGGTTATCTTGGTGGTGGAGTTGTTAAAGTCGCTGCCCTCGGAAAGTGCGAGCGTGACGCCCGAGACCTTCTCGCCGGCATCGACCGTACCCTCCCACGTGAGTCGGGTGGGAAGGCCGCCAATGATGGCCGTTCCGCCATCCTCGTTGGGACGCGCGGTGGCCTTGCTGGTGGTAAGCGCTTGGGCGCGTGCCGGAAGCACGGCAAGGACGAACAATGCCGCAACGCACGCCGCCACAAGTCGCGTGAGTTTGTGCCCCAGTCCCTCTCGCATGTCTACACCTCGGAGCCAAACCACTTGACCTGCAACTCCTTCATGGTGCCGTCTGCCACCATGTCGGCAAGCGCCTTGTTGATGGCGGCTGTGAGGGCGGGGTTGCCCTTGGACACGGCGATGCCGTACTGCTCGCCGGTGGGGATGGCCTCGGCGATCTGCAGGTCGGCATAGTTCTTCTCGGACTCGATTTGGTACTTGGCAACGGGGAGGTCGGTGATCACGGCATCGTACGTCTTGGAAACGAGGCCATTCATCGCGTTAATGACGTCGTCGAGCTTGACGATGCCCTTCGCGGCATCGGCCACGGGAAGGTTCTCGCGCGCCCATTCCTCGCCGGTGGTACCGTCCTGCACGGCGATCTTCTTGCCCTCGGCATTGAGCGACTCAAGCGTCTCGGTGGAGCCGGCCCTGGTGACGAGCGACTGGTTGGAGTCGAGGTAGGGATCGGACATGTCCACCTCTTGCTTGCGCTTGTCGGTGATGGTCATGCCCGCGATGGCGACATCTGCCTTGCCCTTTGCCTGACCGGTGCTGTAGTCGATCGCAGAGATGGTGGGCACGAGCGTGTCAAAGCCCATGTTGCTTTCCTTGGTCCAGTTTGCCTCCAGCCCCATGTGCTTGGCGAGCTCGCGGGACAGATCGATGTCGAAGCCCTTGGGCTCACCGGTCTTCTCGTCCATAAACTCGAAGGGCGGGAAGTACATGTTGGAGATGCAGGTGAGCTTGCCCTCGTTGACGAGCATGATGGTGTTAGCAGCGGCGTTTGCATCGTTGCCGGCCTGAGAGGCCCCGCTCCCGCCGCACGCAGTCAGCGAAAGTGCGCCCATACCAGCCAACAGGCTACCGCTCCTTAAGAACGAACGACGAGACATGTTTGGCATCTTTGCTTCCTCTCGGATTGAGTTGACCTGTATTCGCAAGCGGGCGGCACCCATGTCCGCCCGCCACACGTGCAATCTATGAGAATCGCGCTTCGACTAGATGTTGCCGCCGAACCACTTCTCCATGAACTTGTCGATGGTGCCGTCGGACTTCATCTCGGCCAGGGCCTTGTTGATGTCCTCGGTGAGCTTGGCGTTGTCCTTGGAGACGACGATGCCATACTGCTCGCCGGTGGGAATGGCAGCGGCGACCTCACAGTCCGTGAACGACTCCTTGCAGTAGTAGGACATGCACGGCAGGTCGGCAACGACGGCGGTGCACTTGTCGGTTACCAGGTTGTTGAGGCAGTCATCGGCGTTGTCGAGGCCCTTGCACTCGGCCTTGGGCAGGTTCTCCTTAACCCAGGCCTCACCCGTGGTACCCTGCTGCACCATGATGGTCACGCCCTCGGCGTTGAGGTTCGCCTGAGTCGTGGCCTCATCGGCGCCCTTCTTGTCGGAGCCCTTCTTCATGACGATTGCCTGGTTGGAATCGATGTAGGAGTCGGAGAAGTCAATCTCCTGCTTGCGCTCGTCGGTGATGGTAAAGGACGAGACGCCCACGTCGGCCTTGCCACCCTGCTTGATGAGCGGGATGATGGTGTCGAACTTCATGGGGTTGAGCCACTTCATCTTGAGGCCGAGTCGGCTTGCCACCTCGGTGACCAGGTCGATCTCGAAGCCCTCGTACTCGCCTGCCTTGCCCTCGACGACCGACTCGAGCGGAGGATAAGCCATGTCCGAGGCGCCGATGAGCGTGCCGTCCTCGACGAGCTTGTATCCCTCGGGCGTCTCCTTGGCGCTGGAATACCAGCCACCGGAAGAATCGGAGGTCGCCTCTTCTGTGGTCGCGCTCGAATCTGTAGAGCTCGTGTCGGATTCGCTCGTGCTCTCGCTGGAGCCTCCGCAGCCCGCAAGCACCAGGCAGAGCGCGCAAAGGCAAGCAAGCCCTCCCAGAATCCAAGACTTCTTCAGTTGCTTCATGGTCATCTCCTTCGACGATAAACAAAGACAGTGCAACAGTATGTGCGAGAATCTGACTCGTTCGCAAAACCGCATCCATCTATTTACCAACTGGCTATAAAACGCTCCACTAGAACCCGGCATAGTAGTGACGCTTCTCCCAGTCGGTGATGCTCGTGCAGTAGTCGTTCCACTCCAGGCGCTTCTCGGCAAGAAGGAAGTCACAGATGTGGTCGCCTAACGTCTGGCGCATGAGATCGCTTTCCTCAACCGCCTCGATGGCCTCGCCTAGCGTGCGCGGCAGATGCGTTCGACCCATGCTCACCATGTGCGCGTCGGTTACGTCCTTGCCCGTATACTCCACCGGCAAGGGCAGCTCGTCCTCTATGCCCTTGAGACCCGCGGCTATGGTCGCAGCCAAGGCAAGATACGGATTGGTGGTGGGGTCGGGGTTGCGGAGCTCGATGCGCGCACTCAAGTGCTTTCCGGGCTTATGGGCAGGAATGCGCACGAGAGCTGAGCGGTTCTTGCGCCCCCATGTGGTGTAGACGGGAACCTCGCCATTGGGCACAAGGCGCTTGTACGAGTTGACCGTGGGGTTGGTGACCAGGCAGAACTCCGGCGCATAGCGCAGGATGCCCGCAATGTAGTGGTGGGCAAGCTCGGAGAGGTGATAGTCCTCAGTGCCCCAAAAGAGATTCTCCCCCTCGTGGCTAAAGAGCGACTCGCTGATGAACATGCCCGATCCGGAACAGCCCGCAAGCGGCTTGGGCATGAACGACGCAAACAAGCCCTGCTCGTTGGCCTCCTGCTTAATGATGAGGCGCGCCGTCATGATGTTGTCCGCGCAGCTCAAGGCATCGCAGTAGCGCAGGTCAATGCCGTTTTGCGAGGGGGCGTTCGAATGGTAGGAATACTGCACCGGAATGGACATCTTCTCGAGCAT
>JAUMWN010000100.1 GCA_030529625.1 Coriobacteriales bacterium | reverse complement strand
CACCGCAACGGGTAACATGGATGCCTACTCAGAGAGGGGAGGAGCAATGGGACGACCAACCATGGACGACGCGCGGGCGGTGCTGGGGGAGCGCTTTGGCTACCCGGAGTTCAGGCCCGGTCAGGCGCGCATTATAGAGGCCCTGCTGGCGGGCGCCGACACCCTTGCGGTAATGCCCACTGGCGCGGGCAAGTCCCTGTGCTACCAGATTCCCGCCGTGCTGCTGCCCGGCCTCACGCTGGTGGTCTCGCCGCTCATCTCGCTCATGGACGACCAGGTGCGTTCGCTGCGCGACGCAGGTATTCGCGGCTCGTACTATAACTCCACCCTCAAGCCCTACGTGCGTCCGGAGGTGCTGCGCCGGGCGCTTGCCGGCTGGTACGACCTCATGTACGTGGCCCCTGAGCGGCTGGTGGACCCTCTGTTTCGCGAGTTTGCCGCCAAGGCCAACGTGCCGCTGCTGGCGGTGGACGAGGCACATTGCGTGAGCCAGTGGGGGCAGGATTTTAGGCCCGCATACCAAGAGATTCGCGGCTTTGTGGAGTCGCTGCCCAACCGACCGGTGGTGTCGGCGCTCACGGCCACCGCCACGAGGCGTGTGCGAGGTGACGTGAGCGATCTGCTGGGCCTGCGGGATCCCGTGGTGCAGGTGAGCGGCTTTGATCGGCCCAACCTGCATCTGGCGACCCACGAGCTCACGCCCAACCAGCGCCTACGCTGGCTTGTGCCGTTCCTGCGCGCGCACCGCGGGCAAACGGGCATCGTGTATGCCATGACCCGCCGCCGCGTGGAGGAGATCTTCTACGAGCTAGAGCGCGAGGGGTTTGCCGCCGTCGCCTATCACGCGGGCTTCTCAAACGAGGAACGCACGGCGGCTCAGGAGTGCTTTGCCAACGACGACGTGCAGGTTATGGTGGCCACCAACGCCTTTGGCATGGGCATCGACAAGTCCAACGTGCGATTCGTGATAAACGACGGGCTGCCCCTCTCGCTGGAGGAGTACTACCAGGAGGCGGGCCGCGCGGGCCGCGACGGCGAGGACGCGCAGTGCCATCTGCTGTGGAGCAGGGGAGACATCCGAACGGCGCACTTCCTCATAGACAACACCGAGTTTCCTCCCGAGACGACCCGCGAGGAGCGAGATCGCCTGCTGGACAACCGCAACCGCCTCTTGGGTGCCATGATTGGCTACGCCATGAGCGACACGTGCCTGCGCAGCCGCATCCTGCGCTACTTTGGTCAGGTGGGTGCCGCCGACCAGGACTGCGGGACCTGCTCGGTGTGCGGGTGGCAGGACGAGGCCCGCGCGCCCGTTGCGGTGGCGCCCGTATCGGACGTGGCCATGTCGCGTGGCATCGCCGTGTCGCGCGGCACGGCGATGCCGCCAAGCGAGGAGGACGAGGAGCTGTTCCAACGTTTGCGCACCTTGCGCAGACGGCTCGCGGACGAGGGGGGACTGCGTCCGTATATGGTATTCTCGGATGCTACGTTGCGGGAAATGGCGAGTGCCCGGCCTGCCAGCGAGCAGGAGCTCTTGGCCGTGATGGGCGTGGGAAAGGTAAAGCTGGAACGCTACGGAGAGGCTTTTTTGGATGAGATTCGCGCGTGACACACGACGCCGTGGGGGCTGTGTCCTGCTGGCCGCATGCCTTGTGCTTGCGGGTGCGACGCCCGGCGCACGCGTGGCCCGTGCCGAGACGTCGCAGGAGGTGCGTGCACAGGCCGAGCGCGAGCACGCGCGCCTGGACGAGCTCGCAAGCCAGATGGCGGACATCCGAGAAGAGCTGGACGACTACGAGGAGCAGATCGACGAGCTGGCCGACCAGTCCATAGAGGTCCAGGGCAAGCTCATCGAGGACCGTGGCAGCTTGTCCAGCATGGTGGACACCACCTACCGGTGGGGGACGCCCAGCGTGTTGGACATCGCGTTGTCCAGCAAGACCATAGAGGACTTCGTGTCGCGACTGTACTATGCCAACCGCGTTACCGAGTGGCAGACGGCCTGCGTGGAAGATCTGCGCGAGGACAAGGCTCGCCTTGAGCGCAACATGGACGAAATCGAGGAGGCCCGCACCGAGCGCGAGCGCGCGGCCGAGGAGTTGGATGCGGCCTACGAGGAGGTCTCGGCCACGGTGGACAGTCTCATGGCCCGCGCGGCTACGCTGGAGCGGGAGGAGCGCGAGGCCGAGGAGCGGCGCATTGCCGAGGCGGCGCGCCGTGCGGAGCAGGAGCGCAAGCGCAAGGAGGCCGAGCAGGAGAAGGCTCAAGCCGAGAAGCAGGCGCGCCAGGAGGCTGCCTCGCAGTTTGAGGACGCACGCAAGGTGGCCGAGCAGGCGCAGCAGCCGGCCGCGGAGCAAAAGGCGGCGTCTGAGCCGGCGCCACAGGCCACTCCGGAACCCGAGCAGAGCGAGCAGGGCGATCCGGCACCCGAGCAGAGCCAGTCGGCTCCAGAGCCCGCCCAGCCCACTCACGTGGAGTTGCCGGCCGAGAACACCGACGTCACCTCCGACGAGGGCAATTGGATTACCTGCATAGCCTCGGCATATGCCATTGCCGACAACGACCCGCCCGGATCCACGGCCACGGCCTCGGGCGTGCCACTGGACGAGTCGGTGCCCACGGTGGCGCTGCCCCTGTCCATGGACCCCTCGCGCTTCTATGGGCAGCGCATCCAGATTGAGTACCAGGGCATGCGGGTGATCGCCACCATAACCGACTGCGGCGACCTGGACGGCGGCAACCGCGGCCTGGACCTCACACCCGCCGTGTTCAGAGCGTTTGGCGCTTCGACCTGCGACGACTGGGGCCTGCGCACCGTGCGTTACCGGTTCCTGTAGGCGGTGTTCGCCTGCGGTGTCCGCTGGCGGTGCCTTGTGGTTCCACCTCCAGCGTCCGCCTTTCGCTATACTGTACGTTGTTTGATGAAAGGGGATGCCCATGCAGTTTTCGATACCCACATACCACGAGCCGGACTTCTCTGTGCAAGCGCTTATCCTGGCTCCCAACGCACGGCTTGAGCGTGTCGAGCGGGACGGCGTCGCACCGCGTGGGTATCACAGCACGTCCATGTTCCCCGAGTACTTCAAGATAGACGACACGTGGCGCCTGGCCCCGGAGAGCCGCATGGACTCCTCGGTGGTGCTGCGCCCCAACGGTGTTCTGGACGTGGTTGAGAACCGCAACCTGCGCGCGGGTGACCTCGTGGTGCTGGGACGTACCGAGGACGGCTCGGACGGTATCTTCGTGCACACCAACGGTTTTGTCGACCCGAGTGAGGCCACCAGCCAGGACAAGTTCGCGTTTAGGCAGGGGCGCAGCCGCGAGACGGCGTTTGCCCGCGACTACGACCGCCTGTTCGAACTGCTGCGCTACGAGCGCGAGCACGGCAAGGTGGTGTGGGTGATGGGTCCGGCCTTCGCCTTCGACCATGACGCCCGCTTTGCCATGCAGCGCATGGTGGAGGAGGGCTACGTGGACGGCGTGATGGCGGGCAATGCCCTTGCCACGCACGACCTGGAGGGCGCCATGCTGCACACCGCGCTCGGCCAGGACATCTACACCCAGGAGTCCAAGCCCAACGGGCACTACAACCACCTGGACGTGATCAACGAGGTGCGCAGGAGCGGCTCCATCCCGCAGTTTATAGAGGACCACAACGTTACCGACGGCATCATGTACAGCCTGGTAAAAAAGCAGGTTCCCTTCGTGCTCACGGGCTCCATCCGAGACGACGGTCCGCTGCCGGAGGTCGTGGGGGACTCCTATGCGGGACAGGGGGCCATGCGCGACATGGTGCGCGACGCGACCACGGTGATCTGCCTTGCCACGATGCTGCATACCATTGCCACGGGCAACATGACACCATCCTTTAGGGTACTTGCCGACGGCACCATCCGCCCCGTATACTTCTATGCAGTGGACGCCGACGAGTTTGTGGTCAACAAGCTGCTCGATCGTGGGTCTCTCTCGGCGACCACGGTGGTCACCAACGTGCAGGACTTTATTACTATCGTGGCTCGCGGTTTGGGCGTGTGGTAGTAGCCGGGTGGGTATATACCCTCACAGCAACAGGCACCAAGGAAAGGGGAACGTAATGAGAACCGCACAAAAGACCATTGCCCTTGCATTGAGCGCATCGCTCGCGGTGCTTCCCCTGATGGGCTGCGGCGGTCCCGCCAAGGAGGAGCAGGCCGTCCAGCAAACCGTGGCCGATCAGACTACGGAGCAGCAGGAGGCCGCGAAACAGGGCGAGTCGCAGCAGGAGGCCGCGTCGCAAGACCAGTCGCAGGAGACGATAGCCGGAGGCTGGACGGTGTCTGCGGAGGGTACGGGCAGTCTTACTGCCGACGAGAAGGCCATGTTTGAGAAGGCCGCCGAGACCAGCAGCTATCCCCTCGAGCCGGTGCAGTTGCTCGCCACACAGCTGGTCTCGGGCAGGAACTTCGCCTATCTGTGTCGCATGACCTCTCCTACGTCGGGTGCCACCGTGTGGGGCGTTGCCGTGGTGTATCAGGACCTTGAGGGCAACGTGCGCATGTCTCAGGTGATTCCTATCGACCTTACCAACATACAGACCGCCCAGGATAGCGTGGCCAAGGACGTGGAGGGCGGCTGGGAGATTGAGATTCCGGCCCAGGCAAACGCGCTGCCTGGCGAGGCCGAGCAGGCCTTTGCGGCCGCGGTGAAGGAGTACAAGGACGCAGAGCTTATGCCCATCGCCTTGCTGGGAACCCAGGTGGTGGCTGGCACCAACTACCAGGTGCTCTGTGTGAGCACCAAGTCCGACGGATCTGCGCCCGACCTGTGCGTCGCTCAGGTCTACCGTGATCTGGACGGTAACGCGCAGATGAGCGAGGTGAAGACGCTCGACCTGCTCAAGTACGTGAGCGCATAGCACAGACCATACCTAAAACGCCAGACGACCATTTCTGTCCCACATGCGTCGTAGGCTAGCCTCAGGTTCGTTGGAAATCGACAAAGGAGGTTGCCTATGGGTGCGGCAGCAGTTCGAATCGTGAAAGAAGAGGTGGAGCGGGGGAGAGGGGCGAGCGAGGCGCTTTCGGCCGCCATCGCCTCCATGGCGCTCGACTGCCTTGAGGCGGTCACGCCTGGCGGGGTCCGCGGCGAGCAGAGCCGGTATTTGCTCTCCCGCACGTGGCACGTGGTGGCAGCCGCTGAGGGTGGAAGCGCCAGCGTGCTCACCGGAACAGAGGCCGAGGTGGCGGCCTGTGTGCACGAGATCGTGAGTAACCCCACCAGGTTCGACGTGGGTCGCTATCCGCGCGAGCTGGTGGACGCGGTCTCGCCGTACTTGGCCGCAGCACACGTGGTGTGAGGCGGTCCAAGGCCCCATACACTACCGATGGGGCCTTTGGGCCTAGCCCAAAAAGAGAGTCCCACCGCCAGGCGACGGCGGTGGGACTCTCTCGTGTCTGTCTCAGTTAAGTGGTTCGTTAGCCAACCCTCAGGGCGTTCTCGGTGGGGCCAGGGGCAGCGGCGTCCTTGGACAGGATCACGATCTCGATGGCCTCAGCACGCAGAGACATGCCCTGGGTGCCGGCGTCTGCGCCGTTCTTGGCCCAGCCACCCCAGCCAACCCTGCGTGAGTGGACGCGATACCACACGTCAAAGTGGTCGGCCAGGTCGCCGGTCAGGCGAACACGCATGGCCTCAAGGCGCTTGGACTGGCCCTCGGTGCCCGACAGGCTGCCGTCCGACGCCCAGTTCTGCTCCCAGCCGTAGGTCTGCACGTGGGACTGATACTCGATGCCACCCTCGTAGGGCTGGTTGGATACGGAAAGGCGGATGCTCTCGATGCGCTTGCTCTCGCCGGTGGTGCCAATCACATCCGTGGTGGGCTCGAGCGTGCCGTAAGTCTGCACGTGGGCGACGCCGGTGACGCGTCCGTTAAACGCGGACTGCTTGGCGTCGTAGTCCTTGGGCGTCTTGCCTTTGGGCAACACACACACCTCGATGGCCTCAAGGCGCTTGGACTGGCCAGCGGTGCCTGCGGGCTCTCCGTTCTTTGCCCAGCCAAGCCAGCCGTAGGTCTGGGCGTGGACGCGGTAGAAGACCTCGTACTCCTTGGCCTTGGTGCCGGTGAGACGAAGCTGCATGCCCTCAAGGCGCTTGGACTGGCCGGTGGTGCCAGAGGCTGCGCCGTTGGCCGCCCAGCCGCTCTCCCAGCCGATGCCCTGGACGTGGGAGCGATACTCGATGCCCAGCTCCTTGGTATCGGTGCCAAGCTTGAGCGACATGGACTCGATGCGCTTGGACTGTCCCGTGGTGCCCAGGATAACGCCCGTGGCGGTGGGGGTGCCGTCCTTGTCGCCATCCCTTTGCACGTGCGCCTTGCCGGTTATGGGAATCGCGCCCACGTTCTCGTTGATGGTGAAGGTCTTGGTGATAGAGCCCTCAAAGTTCTTGATGGCCTTAATGGTGATGGTGTACGTGCCGACGGCCTTGTAGTCGCCCTTGCCCCAGTCGACTTCGTAATCGGTGCCCAGTGCGAGCGTCGCGCCCGTGAACCGATCCTTTACCGTTACGGTCGGCTTTTGTTCCTTGCCGTTGGCGGTTACGGAATCAGCAGACAGGGTGACCATACTGGCGATAAGCTCTGCGGGCTTGATGGCGTAAGTGACTGTCTGGCTGCCCTCGATGTGATGCTTGTTGCCATTCTTGGCTGTAACGGTGAGATTGATGGCGTCATTCTTATCGATTAGGTTGTCGCCGTAGGTCACCTCATAATCAGCTTCCTCGACAATATTGCCCTCAGCATCGGACACTTTTACGGTTGGCTTCTGCTCCTTGCCGTTATAGGTGAAGCCTTTTTCGGGTGTCAGCTCAATTACCGCATTCTGTAGACTTATGCCTTCTGCTACGTTCATTACTGTAACGTCGCCAGCGCCCTCAACGGTACTCTGGGACTCAACGATCGTCTCATCGGTCGTCACGACCTGCGTTGCCTCTTCCACCACCACGTCATTCTCGGTGGCGAGTGCCTGGGCAATGGGGGCCACGGGGGCCATGCCCAACACCATGAGGCCGCTCACGACCGCCACGGCGGCCTTGCGGCCGAGCGACGAGTATTTGCGTGTGCTTTGTGCCATACGTACTTCCTCTCCGTTTGCGCATGTGTAGTGCGCTGCGCGCGACATGCGAACCGATAGATGCCAAAACCTTAGCACATGAAGCGCTTAAGCTAGCCAAGGTATGGGTAAAGGACACGTCCTGTCCAACGAGCGGAGACAATCGATGGCAGACAAAGGGGACTGTCCCCTTTGTCTGCCCCCTCTTCGTTGGACCCACGACCCACAGGTTTTTGGCTTGATCAGAAAAAATGGGCCGGACGCGGGGGAGAAGCCCCCTTTGTCCGGCCCATTCGACTCTCATCGTTGCGAAGTCTCTATGCAGTTCTCATCGCATTCTCGGTGGAACCGGGAGCCGCGGCATCCTTGGGCAGGATAACGACCTCGATGGCCTCGGTGCGACGCGCAAGGCCAGAGGTGCCAGCCTCGGCGCCGTCCTTGGCCCAGCCGCTCCAACCGTAGGTCTGGCAGTGCACGCGATACCACACGCTAAAGTGGTTGCTCAGCTCGCCGGTAAGGCGGACCCGCACGGCCTCGAGGCGCTTGCCCTCACCCTCGGTGCCCGACAGCGCGCCGTCGGCAGCCCACTTGTCCTCCCAGCCGTACTTCTGCACGTGGGTCTGGTACTCAATGCCGCCCTCGTAGGGCTGGTTGGGTACGGTGAGGCGAATGCTCTCCATGCGCTTGGCCTTGCCGGTGGTGCCAATGATGCCCGTGGTCGCAGGCAGGGTACCAAAGGTCTGCACGTGGGCGACGCCGGTGGCACGGCCGTTGAAGGCCGCCTCGGTGGCGTCGTAGTCCTTGGGCGTGAGACCCTTGGGCAGCACGCACACCTCGATGGCCTCAAGACGCTTGGACTGGCCTGCGGTGCCTGCGGGCTCGCCGTTCTTGGCCCAGCCCAGCCAGCCGTAGGTCTGGGCGTGGACGCGGTAGAAGACGTCGTAGTCCTCTGCCTGCTTGCCGGTGAGCGCGACCTGCATGCCCTCGAGGCGCTTGGCCTGGCCCTTCGTGCCGGAAGCCTCGCCGTCCTTGGCCGAAGCCTTCTCCCAGCCGATGCCTTGGACGTGGGAGCGATACTCGATGCCCAGGTCATCGGTCTTGGTGCTCAGCTTGATGGTCATGGCCTCAATGCGCTTGGACTGTCCGGTGGTGCCCAGCATCACGCCATTCTCGGTGGCAGTGCCGGTCTTGTCGCCGTCCTTTTGCACGTGGGCCGTGCCGGTTACGGTGACAGCTGCGGGCATGTTCTTGATCTGATAGTCCTTGGTCACGGTGCCCGTAAAGTTCTTGAGGCCGGTGACGGTGATTTTGTAGGTGCCAACTGCCTTGTAGTCGCCCTCGCCCCAGGCCACGGTGTAGTCGGTGCCTTCCACGAGCGTCTTGCCGGTAAACGGATCCTTGACTGTGACCGTGGGCTTTTGCTCCTTGTCGTTTGCGTAGGCGATGTCGGCGGACAGGGTGACCATGTCCTTGGTGACCTCTGCCGGCGCGATGCTAAAGTCGGACTTGGTGCTGCCGGTGATCTCCTGCTCGTTGTTCTTTACGGCCTCGATGGACACCTCAAGGTTATCCTTGGCGTTGGTGCAATCGGTGGGGTAGGTGACCTTGTAGCAGTCGGACGGGATGACCTCGTCGTCTTTGGAGACAATCGTGATGGCCGGCTTCTGCTCTTTGCCGTTGTAGGTGAGCGTGCGCACGTCGAACACCACGTGGGCCTCGTCCAGTTTGGCGCCCTTCACAGCCTGGGTTTCGAGCTGCAGGTCGTCGGTCTGTACGCCGTCGGTCCCCTCAACCACAAGGTTGTCGTTGGTGACCACCTGCTCGTTTGTGCTCTGGGTCTCTGTGACGGTGGTGGAGTCCTCAACCACCACGGTGTCGCTGGCGAACGCCTGGGCGATGGGCACGACCGGCGTCATGCCCAGCACGAGCAGTCCGCTTACCACCGCCGTGGCGGCTTTGCGACCGAATGACGAGCGCTTGTACAAATCTGGTGCCATAATGCTCCTCTCCGTCTGCGCGTGCGCAACGCGTGTGGGCACGCGCACCGCTAGATGCGAACTACCGTAACACATTGGGGCGTGCCAGACGCCACCTTCACAGAATTGTGGTGGAAGTATTCAGTAATCTGTAAGAATAGTGGGGTGTAAAAAGGGGCACGGGCGGCGAATCCTGCGGATATGCAATATCGAACCGCCTTGTGCCCCACTGTATAGAATAGACAGTGGGGCACA
>JAUMWN010000171.1 GCA_030529625.1 Coriobacteriales bacterium | reverse complement strand
GGTTGTCCGGCATGTGGTCGACGACGGTGGAGTACTGGCCCTTGCGGCCGCGCAGGCGCGGGTGCTCGGCGACGACCTCGCCGTCGGCCAGCACCGCCACCGCGGCGGATGTCATGCGCACGTCCACCTGGCGGCCGATGAGCGCGTGGGGCACCGAGTAGTGCATGTAGTCCACGGTCACGTGGAATGGACAGCTGCGACAAATGTGCAGCTGTCCGGGGAAAGCGCAGCTGGAGCACATGGGCGCCGCTTCCCAGCTGCGCATTTCTAAACTGTTTCTGCGGGCAAAGTCACCCCGCAGAAATGGAGGTAGGACATGGGTGTTCTACAAGAGCTGGTCATCGAGGCGCGGGAGTGCATGCGTACCGCCGGCCTCACCGAGACCTACATCGTGAGGCTCGGCCGCGTCTGGGAGTCGCTTGGGAAATGGCTTGAGGCCAACGAACTCGAGTACACGCCCGAGCTGGCCGACCGCTTCCTTGCCGAGGAGTACGGCTTGACCCCCGAGAACAAGTCGGAATGGAAGGGCATGGACAAGGAGCGGTCGAGGGCAATCGTCGTGCTCCGGGACCGCTACGACAGGGAGCCCTATCATCGCGCCGACGTTGGCGTCTACAGGAAGGCGTTCGACGAGGCCCACGACTCCGTTCTCACCGATTTCCTGGACGACCTGTCCAAGGTTCGCACCCAGACCACGGTCAACGCCTACGTGTTCACACTGAACAAACTCTCCCCGTTCCTGGCGGAGAGGGGCGTGGGCGACCTGAGGACGCTGCATGCGCGGGACATGGCCCGCTTCGTCGAGGAGCTCGCGGCGAGTGGCGTCTCGCAGCACACTGTCTACTCGGCCGTGAGCAGACTGCGCCGACTCGTCGCGTGGCTCGCCGACCAAGGCTACGTCGGCAACGAACTGGTCGAGGCGGTGCCTCGCGCAAAGACCCCGCAGGCCAAGTTGCCCGACACCTACACCGACGACGAGATCGGAAGGATGTTGGACGCGGTGGACACCGCGAGCCCGGTCGGCAAGAGGGACCTGGTTGCCTGCCTCCTGGCGGCGCGGTTGGGCATGCGTGCCTCGGACATCGTCGGCCTCAAGCTGGAGAACCTGCGATGGAGAACCAACACGATCGAGTTCGCTTCCAGGAAGACGGGGCAGCGCACGGTGCTGCCGCTCACCAACGAGATCGGCGAGGCCATCATAGACTACCTCGCAAACGGCCGCCCGGAGTCGGACTCGCCAAACGTCCTGCTCAGGCACGCAATGCCCCATACGGGCATGCGTCCGGGGAGGGTCCACCGCATCGTCACGGACGCGCTCAACGACGCCGGCGTCGCATTCGGCGGCAGAAGGCACGGGCCGCACGCGCTGAGGGCGAGCCTCGCCACGGGAATGATGGCTTCCGGGGTGCCGCTGCCGACGATCTCCGCCACCCTTTCTCACGCGAACGAGGACACGACCCGCATATACCTCAAGGTAGACGTCGAGAGGCTCCGGGCGTGCGCGCTGGAGGTTCCTCCCCTGGTCAACACGTGGTGGATGGGGGCTGGTTGCATATGAGCCGCAATGAGACGAGCGTCGAGGCCCGGAGCGTCGGAGAGAAGACTGACGGAAGACCATACGGAAGGCAGATCGTCGAGTTTCTGCGCTACAAGCGTGCCCTCGGCTTCAAGTACGCGAAGGAGGAGACCTGCCTCTGGCAGTTCTCGAGGATGTGCGCCCGCAACGGCTGGGACGGGCCTGACCTCCCCAAGGAGGCGGTTGAGAGGTGGTGCGAGCCCAAGCCTGGCGAGGACGGCCGCGGAAACTCCCATGCCGGCAGGGTGTCCGTGATACGCCAGTTCGCCATGTGGGTGCTGGCGATGGGCCACGACGCCTGGGTTCCCGTGAACGTCGAGCGAAGCCTGAGCAGGCGATCCCCGTTCGTGGCGCGGGTGTTCACTCGCGAGGAGGTGGCAAGGCTCATGGATGCCGCGGACGGTATCTGCCCCAACCCCATGTCGACCATGCACTTGGTCATGCCCACCCTGCTGAGGCTGCTGTACAGCTCGGGCACCAGGATCGGCGAGACCCTCGCGGTTGACATGGGCGACGTCGACCTCGAGACCGGCGTCGTCAGGCTCACTCACACGAAGGGAGGGAAGGAGCGGTTCATACCGCTGTCGGACTCAATGTCCGACGTGCTCGGGACGTTCTGCTCGATTCTCCACCCTGAGCCCAGTCCCGAGGACCCGCTGTTCCGCAACGCGTGGGGCGAGCGATACGACAAGCGCACGATATACACGAGGTTCCGCGAGCTCCTGCGTCGCGCCGGCATACAGCACGGTGGTCGGGGCGTGGGGCCTCGCATCCATGATCTCAGACATACGATGGCCTGTCACACGCTGCAGAACGCGGCGAGGGCAGGAGTGGACCTGCGGGCGGAGCTCCCGGTGCTGTCCGCCTACCTCGGCCACGCCTCGGTTG
>JAUMWN010000034.1 GCA_030529625.1 Coriobacteriales bacterium | reverse complement strand
ACAGACCCATGCGGAACGCCTGCGCGTAGTCGCCCGTCTCGATGGTGCCGGCCACGAAGCCTGCCACCATGGAGTCGCCGGCACCCACGGAGTTGACGACCTTGCCCTTGGGCGCCTCGCTCTTTACAACCTCGCCCTCCTCGCTCACGAACACGGCGCCCTCGCCGGCCATGGAGATGAGCACGTTGCGCGCGCCCTGCTCCTGGAGCTTCTTGGCGTAGGGGACGACCTCGTCCTTGGTGGTGAGCTTTACGCCAAAGATGTCGCCCAGCTCGTGGTTGTTCGGCTTGATAACGAACGGATGATACTTTAGCACACGGGTGAGCAGGTCGCGCTCGGCATCCACGGCAATGTTGATGCCACGGCCGTCCAGGCGGCCCATGATGCGCTCGTACATGTCGCCAGGAAGCGTGGAGGGCACGCTGCCCGCGATTACCAGGTAGTCGCCCGCCTGGAGATTGTCGAGCTGGGCGTAGAGCGCCTCAATGTCGGCGTCGGTAATGTTGGGGCCAAGGCCGTTGATCTCAGACTCCTCGTTGGACTTCACCTTAACGTTAATGCGGCTCATGCCCTCGGCGACCTCAATAAAGTCGCAGGTGACGCCGTACTTCTCCATGCTGGCGGCAATCTCGCGCCCGGTAAAGCCGGCCATAAAGCCAAGGGCGGTGTTGTCGTGGCCCAGGTTCTTGAGCACGATGGAAACGTTGATGCCCTTGCCGCCAGGTAGGATGTTCTCGTAGTACACGCGGTTGACCTGTCCCAGCTTGAGGTCCTTAACCCGGACTATGTAGTCCAGGGAAGGGTTAAACGTAACGGTGTAAATCATTGCTCCTCCACTTCCACAACATTGCCTGCCATCCTATACGCGTTGGCCGAGTCCTGCAGACGATTGGTGATGACCGTCGCATCCATGAATTCGGCGAACGTTATAAGTGAGATTCTAGAAAGCTTGGACGAATCGCACAATACATACGGGTGAACGGTATGTTCTAGGGAAATCTGCTTGACTGCCGCCTCCGAGAATTCGGGGGTGGTAAAGCCCGTCTCCAGCCCCGCGCCGTTTGTGCCCCAAAAGCCCACGGTAAAGTGGTAGCGGCGGATGGCGTTAACGGTCTCGGCGCCAACCAGCACCTCGGTGACGGGCTTTACCTCTCCGCCGGGCAAAAGCGTGCGACACCCCTTGGCAAGCAGGTGCTGTGCGTGGGGCAGCGAGTTGGTGAGGTAGGTGGCCCGCGTCTCGGTAATGGCCTCCACCAGGCACTCGGTGGTGGTGCCACCGTCGATGAACACGAAGTCGTCGGGCCCTATGAGCGTGGCTGCGTAGGCGCCGATGGCGCGCTTCTCGGCCATGTGGAGGGCGTGGCGGCCCGCTAGCGATTGGTCGGTGAGCACGTAGTCCTCGCGGACGCGCGTCGCACCGCCGTGGACCTTGGTTACGAGTCCCTGCTTGTCGAGTTTGAGCAGATCGCGCCGCACGGTGGACTCCGATGCGTTGAGCTCATCCATGAGCTGGGGCACCGACACAACCCCTCGCTCGTTGACTATGGCTTCAATGCGCGTAAGACGCTCTTCGGCAATCACGAACCCTCCCCTCATATATAGAGTATAGCAAACTACCCGCCAAAAACAATCAAATAGAGTCAAAATCAGTCATTTTCTTAAGAGGAAGGTTTGAGGGGATTCACGAGCAGAATCTCGCTTCGCGGTGCTCAGCCGTCGTAGCGAGTAATGGGTGGCAACAGCGTCTTTATGAGTGTTTGCTGGCGTGCGAGGAAGCTTTTGTCCTCAAGAATTCTGGATACGCGGTACAGCTCACCACGCTTGCCGTTTCGCATAAGCTCGCGGGCAATCGCTTGGATGGTTTGGTTGAGCGCCGTTTGGTTGCGCACGTCGTCGAACATCAGGATGATGGGCGCATACTGTGCCGTAACGTAGTCCTTGATTCGGTTCTTGTCCTCCACGCGTGCCGACTTGCTTGCGTGGCTCTCGTCTCCCAGGAACTCTGCCAACGTGTTGTAGTCTGGCCATTGGAGGTCGGGTCGCAGTGACTTGTGGTCGATGAGTGGCCGTATGTCCTCATCCACCACAAGCTGGTGGTTTGCAAGTGGACGCGCCATGGAGACGCCCGCCAGGCGCGGTGGTAAAGTGAGGGCGAGGTTGAGGTAGGTTTCCATGGGCGACCCAGAGCCATCTATGGCGTGGCCCGCCACCTTGCGTGCAAGCCTGAGTCCGTTGGCGCCATGCATTGCGTGCAGGCTCTCCTGCAGCTCGTTAAGGTGGGCAAACGGCCTCTCGTGGTTGGGCTTGTCAAAAAAACATGCGCCAGAACGCGGATCTGACGCGTCACGAGCGTAGGATCCACAAAACTCGCTTGCCAGCTCAATGAGGCGAAGCGTTGCCTCCAGCTCGTCTGCGGTCCTCATCCGTATGCGCTTGACCATGTTTGCGCTGGCCCATGTTAGAGCCAGCGGGGGCGCGTCAATAAGTACGCGCACGGAACTGGGGATTACCACGCGCTGTTCCGGGTCGTTTCCCGTGCGGAGCTCCAGCAGCGCATTGTTGCAAAGCGTATGGGAGAAGGACGTGGTCGCTACCTGATTGAGTGACCTACGTTCGTTGGCACTTGGCACAAGCAGCTGAAGCGGGTTCGTTGGCGAGACACCCAGCCACTGCAGCAGTGGTTCCAAGCTCCGATTGAGGAGCTCCCCAACAGAGAGCGCCTCGCCGGGCGTGTGGCTGGCGCTTGTTGGCTCGGCCACGATTACGTCACCCTTGCGGGCGGCCCGCATGAGTCGTATTGCCTGGCTGCCGGTTATATGTATGCATCTGGCATCCATTCCCGCACGATAGCATGGGCGAAAGGCGATTCCGCCTTTAAGGTGGGGCCATCTCTCACGTATTGCACGCATAACTTGCAGGAGTTGCCCAAGAAAAAGAGTCTTTGCAGGTAGGATGGCTGTTCAGGTGTATGCAAGATGGGTGCATCGATGCATGTGCGGTCATAATTGCTCCGTGTTGGAGTTGTGAACCTGGCCGATATGCTGCAGTCATGCATATGGATTATATTCGTGTATACATACGCTTGCTTGAGGTTGCTAACTCTTGCGAGTGGATTGGCATGTGGCCTGCGCGGGGCAGTTATTTGCTGAGAAGTGCACTCGTGCATAGGTGGCCATGCGGCGTTTGCTGTTATCTGCACTCCTGCATAGATTCGCCGGAGAAATCTGCTAGGAAATGCACTCGTGCATAGATTTTCTGTACACCAGTGCATGTTACAGCAGATTTTGCTGCGTCATCTATGCACCAGTGCACTTTTTGGCAAATGCCTCCCTACGGCCTATGCACCAGTGCACTTCTCAGCTAAACTTTGGCGCATCCGCGCGCCAGGGCGAATTACCTAGCGATGCACGCAGTACGCAATTCCACAGGTGCGCAGGGTGTTGAGAAGGGCGCCCGCGCCATGGCGCAAGACGGTGCCACCCAGCGCGGTAACAAAACTCGGTGCCTGGGGGTTGAGTGCTTGCCAAAGCGCTGGTATCTCGCTGGCGTCGAGGCAATAGTGCTCCTCGCTTGCCTCCATGTCTAGGGAACAGCTCACGACGTCACCCTGCGTCGTGTAGAAGAAGCTCCAGGAGCAGCGGCCCTCGTCGTCGAGCGGCATGCGCTTGCAGCAAACGGGCGGCACGTGTGCGGGATCAAAGGTGTCGGCGCGGTCGTCGAGCAGGGCTTGGGCCATGAGGTACTTGAGGCGGCGCGTGCGGTCTCGGTCGTTTACCTGGTCAAGACGCGAAAGGTTGCTGTTGTGTCGCAGGTCGGCGAGCTTCACCTCGCGCGCCAGGGGCTGATCCCTCAGGCCCAGCACGTAGTCCAGGTATGGTACGGACGGATCGTGCGTGAGCGCCGTGATGGCATCGACCACGGAGTTGGGAAAGCCCATGTCGCGCAGGTCGTCTGGCGTCACGTCGCCGTCCTCAACGGTGTCGTGTAGCAGTGCGACGCAGGTCGCTTCTTCCGTGTGCATGTGGTCGGCCAGGTGGAAGGGGTGGTACACGTAGGGACGGCCCGACTTGTCGCGCTGATCCTTGTGCACCTCAAACGAGAGGTCCATCGCGCGCTTGGTGAGCGGCGTGTAGGGCATGCCCTCGTCCTGCGGCAGCTGCTGCAGGTGCACATGACCCTCAACCTGCGGTGGATTGACAAAGCGCATGGTCTTCTCCTCATCTGGCAGCTCAACACACCGTATTCTACCTGGCGCGGACAAAGGTGACGGGGACGTTTGTCCCGACGGGGGAGCGGGACAAACGTCCCCGTCACCTTTGTCCCTTGGTGGGAGCGGGACAAACGTCCCCGTCACCTTTGTCCCGTTTCCGTTAGTATGTATGCGCACGAGGCATCAAACCCAAGGAGAAGACATGGCAGAGTTTATCTACCAGATGTACAAGGTGCGCAAGGCGTACGGCGACAAGGTGATCTTGGACGACGTTACCATGGGGTTCTTCCCCGGGGCAAAGATTGGTGTGGTGGGGCCCAACGGTATGGGCAAGTCCACGCTGCTCAAGATTATGGCCGGCATGGAGGACATCTCCAACGGCGAGGCCATGTTGTCCCCCGGCTACACCGTGGGCCTGCTGCAGCAGGAGCCGCCGCTGGAGGAGGACAAGACCGTGCGCGAGAACATCGAGCTCGCGTTTGGCGACGTCCTGGCAAAGATCGAGCGCTATAACGCCATTGGAGAGGAGATGGCCGATCCCGACGCCGACTTCGACGCGCTCATGGCCGAGATGGGCGAGCTGCAGGACGCCATCGACGCGGCCAATGGCTGGGACCTGGACTCACAGCTCTCACAGGCCATGGACGCGCTGCAGTGCCCCGACCCCGACGCGCCCGTGAGCGTGCTGTCCGGCGGCGAGCGGCGTCGCGTGGCGCTGTGCCGTCTGCTGCTGGAGGCTCCGGACCTGCTGCTGCTGGACGAGCCTACCAACCACCTGGACGCCGAGTCGGTGCTGTGGCTGGAGCAGTTCCTGCACCGTTATCCCGGCGCGGTGCTTGCCGTGACGCACGACCGCTACTTCCTGGACAACGTGGCCGAGTGGATTTGCGAGGTGGACCGAGGCACGCTGTACCCGTACAAGGGCAACTACTCCACCTATCTGGAGACCAAGGCGGCGCGCATGGAAGCCGAGAGCCAGCAAAACGCCAAGCGTGCCAAGAAGCTCAAGGCCGAGCTGGCGTGGGTGCGCAGCGGCGCCAAGGCCCGTCAAGCTAAGGGCAAGGCCCGTCTGGCCCGCTACGAGCAGATGGCGGCGGAGGCGTCGGCCAACAAGAAGCTGGACTTCTCCGAGATCCAGATTCCCATGGGCCCGCGCCTGGGCACCAAGGTGCTCGAGGCAGAGCACCTGTGCAAGTCGTTTGGCGACCGTGTGCTCATCGACGACCTGTCGTTTAGCTTGCCCCGTAACGGCATCGTGGGCGTGATCGGTCCCAACGGCGTAGGCAAGACCACACTGTTCAAGACCATCGTGGGCCTTGAGCAGCCCACCAGCGGTACGCTCGAGCTGGGCGAGACGGTCCGGCTCTCCTACGTGGATCAGACGCGCGAGGGGCTGGACGCGGACAAGACCATTTGGGAGGTCGTGAGCGACGGCAACGACTACATCCAGGTGGGCGATGTTGAGGTGCCCAGCCGTGCCTACGTGGCGAGCTTTGGCTTTAAGGGCACCGACCAGCAAAAGAAGGCCGGCGTGCTGTCCGGCGGCGAGCGCAACCGCCTCAATCTGGCGCTCACGCTGCGCCAGGGCGGCAACCTGCTGCTGCTGGACGAGCCCACCAACGATCTGGACACCGAGACCCTGGAGTCGTTGGAGGAGGCGCTGGAGCGCTTCCCCGGCTGCTCGGTGGTGGTGAGCCACGACCGTTGGTTCCTCGACCGCGTGGCCACGCACATCCTCGCCTGGGAGGGCACTGACGACGAGCCGGGCCGCTGGTTCTGGTACGAGGGCAACTTCGAGGCCTATCAGGCCAATCGAGAGGAGCGCCTAGGGCCGGAGGCTAGCAAGCCGCATCGCCTGCACCGCAAGCTCACGCGCGACTAGCAACCGAAACCTGCACTGGGGGGACAGTCCCCTAAACTCAGGGGACAGTCCCCTGAGTTTAGGGGACTGTCCCCCCAGTGCAGCCTCGATGTGCTAGGTCGCATCCTTGCGTCTTGCAGTATGCGCGTGATGGACGAGGTGCTTGGTGTCCCTGTTGCTCTCAAGTGCCTCCCTCACGTTAAGGTACACGCACTCGGGGCTCAGCTGTATGGCTGACGAGTACCCAAAGAGCTCGGCAAGATGCAGACGTCGTTTGCCGGCCTCGAGAAGGCTCACATATGATTGTGTTACCTGGAGTCTACAGGCCACCTCGCGCTGGGTGACGGATTGGCTCTTGCGCAGGTGCTTGAGCTGCGCACCAATGACCCTGTCCACAGCGGAATCCATACAGGGCATGGTATTTCAGTTAGATGATAAATTATGGCGCAAACGGTGGAGCGGGCAAAGTCGGGGGGGTAACGGATGCTTAGAAAACCGTGGGGCACCCAATTGGCCAACCAAACGTGGCGCCCCCGTGTTCTGCGCGTGCAAAACACGGGGACGCCTCTATGCTGCCAGGAATGTGGTATCCGCCTGGCTCGGATAGCGCCTAGGATGGTGTGTACCTACTCCTGCTTGCCAATGTACTGAGCCGAACCAAAGCCCAGGATGAGGGCAAAGATGTTGGGCAGCAGGATGAGGCCAACGGCAAAGCCCGTGCCCTTGCCAAAAGCTGCGGCGGTCTTCAGCTGCAGACGGACGTACCACACGAGGCACGCGACGGCAGCCACAAGGCAAAGGATGCTCATAAACACGTTGGTCTCGCCCGTCTGCTGGTTGACGGAGAGCGTGGAGAAGAGGGACGTGGCAATGACCAGCGCGATGTAGATGCCAAAGTTCTTGACGTCCCACACGAGGTCGAACAGCACGAAGTCGCTGTAGATGGGGATGATGGACTTCCAGCCAGCCTCACCGGCCTTGGTGAACATCTTCCAGTGGGCGATGATGATGAGTACGACAAAAACCAGCCAGAAGATGGCCATCGTAGCAAGCATGCCACCAATAACGCCGGCAGCCGTTGCCATTCCTGTTGTCTGCTCTGTCATGAAAACCTCCTCATAACAAAAATATGTACACCGATAACAAGAGCAAGCTAAGACGATAGCACATTACGCAAAAAAGAAAAGCGAGAAAATCGAGATGCAACAATGGGGCCCTCGGCCCCTGGTTATTAGGCTCTAGCTCTTGGACCGCCCCGATTACTGTCGCGCCTGGATGCGGTCGACCAGGACGCGGACGGCCTCGCCAAAGTTGCCTTCGCCGTCGGTGGGGACGATGAGGTCGGCATAGCGCTTGGAGGGCTCCACGTAGGCCTCGTGCATGGGTCGTACCGTGGTGAGGTACTGGTCTATCACGCTCTCGATGCTGCGTCCGCGCTCGCGCACGTCGCGCTGCAGACGTCGCAGAATGCGCACGTCGGCGCTGGCGTCTACAAACACCTTGAGATCCATCAGCGCGCGCAGGGCGGGGTTCTCAAACAGGAGGATGCCCTCCACGACGATTACCGACGCCGGCCGTATGGTGACGGTCTGGTCCGTGCGGTCGTGAATAGCAAAGTCGTACGTGGGGCACTCCACCGGCTCGCCCTGCAGCAGGATGGCAAGGTGCTGCACCAGCAGCTCCGTCTCGTATGAATCCGGACAATCGTAGTTGAGCTGCGTGCGCTCATCGTAGGTCATGTCGTGGTGGGCGCGATAGTAGCTGTCGTGCGTAATTACGGCCACATCTGGCGCAAGCGAGGCGGCCACCTCGTTGGTGAGCGTGGTCTTGCCGCTTCCCGATCCGCCTGCGATGCCCACCACAAATACCTTGCCCATGGCTCCTCCTTCGTTATTCGGCCAAAGCCGTCAGTGCTACTGGCCTATCCAGGGCTGCTCGGACTCCATGATGGACAGCGACACGCGCTGCTGCTTGTCGCCGATGGTCTCGCATCGGATGGCGCAGCGGCTGCCAGGCTCCGCGAGCAGCAGCGTGGTGGGCGAGTAGGGCACGATCTGCAGGCGGTACTTCTGGGACGCGCGTGCGATGACGTCCTCTTTGGAACCTGCGTCCGATCCGCTTGCCCCAAGCGCGAAGGTGAGTCGCTTGTCCAGTTCCTTGCGTATCTTATCGAGTCGCTTTTTGCTGTACATGTGTCCTCCAAAGGTCGCGTGCCTCCATTCTATCAGCAGAGGTTCCCGCTCGCGGCTGCACGTGCGTCTCTGCTTTTGTATACTTGCAAGCTCGGATACCACGAACGGAGGAGTTGCCGTGTCGCAGGAGAGTAGGGTACGCAGCTACGGGCGCGCCGTAAACGAGATGAGGCCGGTCACGCTCACACGCGAGGTCCTCAAGCATGCCGCAGGGTCGTGCATGGCCGAGTTTGGGGACACGCGGGTGCTGTGCGCCGCAACCATCGAGGAGACGGTTCCGCGCTGGCGCAAGGGGTCGCATGCCGGATGGGTTACCGCCGAGTACGCCATGCTCCCCGCCTCGACGGGCCGTCGCAGCCCTCGCGAGTATCGCGGGCGCAAGGGACGCTCCATGGAGATAGAGCGGCTCATTGGCCGCAGCCTGCGCACCGTGGTGGACATGCGTGCAATGGGCGAGATCATGGTTACCGTTGACTGCGACGTGATTCAGGCCGACGGGGGAACGCGTACGGCGTCGGTAACCGGCGCGTGGGTTGCCCTGCACGACGCCCTGCTCAGCCTGGTGCGCGAGGACAAGCTGGCGCGCCTGCCGCTCACGGGACAGGTCGCGGCCATATCCATGGGCATCGTGGACGACGTGGCGCTGCTGGACCTGGACTATGGCGAGGACAGCAACGCGCAGGTGGACATGAATCTGGTGGGGACTGCCGACGGGCGCATCGTCGAGCTGCAGGGCACTGGTGAGCAGACCCCGTTTGACAAGGACCAGCTCGCCACGCTGCTGGACTACGGCAGCGAGGGCATAGCCAGGCTGGTGGCATTGCAGCGCAAGGTGACGAACTTCCAATAGCTTCCAGCAGGCAGACGGACAGGAGTATTAGGCAATGATGGACATGGACGCAGCGCGTACGGTGGTGGTGGCCACGGGCAACGCGCACAAGCTGGACGAGATTCGCGCCATACTGGGTGCTGCCCCGTCCATGGCGGGCATGCGCTTTGTGGCGTTGGGTGAGCTGGGGGACTTTCCCGATCCCAAGGAGGACGGACAGACCTTCTTGGACAACGCCGTGATAAAGGCGCGCGCCGCCCTGGATGAGACGGGCCTGCGCATGGCCGTGGCCGACGACTCGGGCCTTGTGGTGGACGCCTTGGACGGCGCCCCGGGGATCTTCTCGGCACGTTGGGCCGGCGAGCACGGCAACGACGAGGCGAACAACGACAAGCTGCTCGCCCAGATGACAGACGTGCCCGATGGCGAGCGCACGGCGCGCTTCCACTCGTCGGTGGCGCTGGTCACGCGAGACGAGGATGGCGAGGAGATCCTGGCGGGTTCGGGTGACTGCGAGGGCACCATCGCACGCGACCGCCGGGGAAGCAATGGCTTTGGCTACGACCCGCTGTTCGAGCTCGTCGACATTCCGGGCAAGCGGATGGCCGAGCTTGCGCCAGAGGAGAAGAACGCAATTAGCCACCGTCGCCGCGCCTTGGATGACCTCGTGCGTAAGCTGGGGTAATGGGCTGCACTCAGGGGACAGTCCCCCGAATGCAACTCGCGGGCGAGCCGTACTGGGGGGGGACAGTCCCCCGAGCGCAGCTCGCGCGAGCCGTACTGGAGGGACTGTCCCCTGAGTGCAGCCTCGCCTCGCGATTTGGCGGCTCGCCAATGTTGCGCAATATCAAACCGCGTCCCTTTCGTATACTTGATGCCGTAAAGAGTCTTAACGAAAGGTGTGCTCATGTTTTGCACGCAGTGCGGGGCGAGGGTTACGGCAACGGAGCGGGTCTGCCCCATGTGCGGCAGTCCCATTGGCTCCTCGTCCCGGCCCATGCCAAGCCAGTCCAGCCAGTCCAGCCGGCCGCGGCGGACCGAGCCGCTCGCCCTCACGTTTGTGGAGGAGGGCGACGTCCTGGCGAGGATCGTGGTGGACCCCAACGTAGCGTCGAGGGTGAGCTTTGGACGCAGCCAGGACAACGACGTCGTGGTGTCGTCTCCCACCCGTATCGTGTCCGGCCACCACGGCGTCGTGGTCACTCACGACGGCTGGTGCGTGCTCACCGACGCGGGTTCCGCAAACGGCCTGTGGTTTAAGGGGACGCGCCAGTCGGAGTTTCGCGTCGCCAACGGCGACGTCGCCTTTATTGGCAAGCCCCGTCCGGGCGCGCGCCGGTGCGTTATTGTGGTGAGTGACGCGAACGTCTACTGGGTTCCCGTCGCGCTGCGTGGCAGACTGGGTGTTGCCGTGGGCCGTACGGCCGACAATGACGTGATGATCGCGGACGCCACCATATCCACGCGGCACGCCTTCCTGCATCGCGACGAGGACTCATGGGTGATCGAGGATCTCAACAGCACCAACGGGACACAGGTGGACGGCCAGCGGGTTGGGCGTATGCCGCGCCGGCTCTCCGCAGGATCCAAGATTGTGTTTGGCAACGTGTGCGCGCTGTGCGCAGGTGAGTGCCTACTCGTGCAAACCGACAGCCCGCCGCAGCAAACGCCGCATCCGTAGCGCACTTTTTATTCGTGGATTGATTCATAGAAAACGATAACAGAAACATGCAGAAACGCTGATAGTATGGATAGGTGTAGTAACGGGGTAAGGAGAGAACGATGAGCCGAGACAATGAGCGCATCACAAGCGATATGTGGCCGGACTGGGAGCTGGGCGAATCGCTGGGAGAGGGTTCGTTTGGCACGGTGAGCGCCATCCGTCGTCACTCCGACTACGGCCCCGACTTGGTTTCGGCGGTAAAAATCGTGCGTGTGCCCATGATGACGTCCGACATTCAGTCGCGTCGCCTGCAGGGAATGACCGACGACCAGATTCGCGACTTCTATCGCAAGCAGGTTGAGGGCATCGCCGACGAGATAAAGATCATGCAGTCCCTGGTGGGCGCGTCCAACGTGGTGGTTATCCACGACTACAAGATCGTGCAGCTGGAAGACGGCGTGAGCTGGGCCATTGGCATTCGCATGGAGAAGCTCGAGCCACTCGACGAGCACTACGAGCACACGGGCCTTCCCGACGCGCGCGAGGTGGCGCGCCTGGGCATAGACGTGTGCAACGCCCTGCAGGCATGTCATGAGAAGGACATCGTGCACCGAGACGTGAAGCCTGCCAACGTGTTCTATAGGGAGGCAAGCAACGGGTACGCCTTGGGCGACTTTGGCATTGCCCGGCAGATGCAGCGTGACTCCAGCACCAAGTTGTCTCAGCGCGGAACGCCGTTCTTTATGGCGCCCGAGCTGTATCACGGCGAGCGGTACGACACCAACGTGGACGTGTACTCCTTGGGCATCATGCTCTACCGCTACCTCAACCACCTGCGCTATCCGTTCTGCCCGCCGTTCCCCGAGCAGCTGGGCACGAGCGACGAGGACAAGGCCAACAGGCTGCGCCTGCAGCGTGCACCCATGCCGCCGATAGAGGGCGTGAACCCCAACCTGTCGGCCATCGTGTGCAAGGCCTGCGATCCCAACCCACGCACCCGCTACGCGACGGCCGCCGAGATGCGCGAGGACCTCAAGACGTGGCTCACGCATCCCGACAAGCCCATCGTGCACGAGACCAAGACCGTGTATGTGGAGGACCTGGACGAGGCGACCGCCGAGCAGGAGCGCAAGGCCTGGCAGCAGGCGGCCGCGCAGGCTCCGGTAACGCCGCCGCCCGTCTCACCGTCGGGGACGGGAACCGTGGTGATTGGCGCGGAGAACCCGGTCCAATCGCCGCCTCAAATGCCCGTGCCACAGCCCTCTCCGTCCAACCAGCCCAAGAAGTCGGTGGGAATACTCGTGGCCGCATGCGTTGCGCTGGTGATCGTGATAGCCGTGTTGGGCGTGCAGGTCCTGAGCGGGGGCGGTGTTGGCGGGGGAACCACGGCCGCCTCAAGCGCCTCGGGCTCGTCCGTGCAGACCACCACGACCGACGACGGGCTCCAAAAGTACCTCTCGCAGGCGCAGGCCAAGGCCAACAACGACGACTACGACGGCGCGCTCGCCATTATTGAGATGGGCCTAGAGGAGTACCCAAGCTCCGACGAGCTCAAGAACAAGGAGGAGCTCTACGAGGCAAAGCGGGATGCGAAGGACAGCAGCGCCTCCACCAACCAAACGGCCAACAACACGATCGTGGTGCAGCAGCCAACGTCGAGCTCGCAGGACTCTGGGCTCACCACGCAAGGGGGAACCGACACTGCGTCGAACGCATCCTCGTTCCCGAGGAGCTGGACGGGTTCGTACCAGGGCACGAGCGGAGGCAACGGCACCCAAAACAAGGTGTATCGCGACCTCGGCCTGCAGATCTCATCCATCGACGAGGGAGGGTCCTTCTCGGGCACGTGCTACATCGATGGTGACCCCGCCTATTCTGTGGCAGGTATGGTGAACTGGTCCACCGGTGCCATCGACTTCTACGGCACGGATTGGATCAACCAGGGTGGCCTGGTGTACATGTGCGACTTTAGTGGCAGCCTGGACTCGGGCCGACAGAACATGAGCGGCACGAAGGTCGCCATCAACACGGAGTCTGCCGACGAGGCGCATCCCGGACCCTGGGAGCTGCATGCGGCATAGGCCAACGCTTGGCCTGCACTGGAGGGACAGTCCCTCCAGTGCAGGTTGCCCATGTTGCGCTCTTTTTGTAAACAGAATATGACTTTTCCTGCGCGATGGGTTAGTATTAAAAGGCTAAGTCTTTTTGTGGGGTGGTCTCAGCATTTTGAGAATACCCGCTACTGGGAGAGTTGTGATGCAGATGGAAAACGATGTCCCACCCGTAAACCGTGTCGACCAGATTCGTGTTGAGCTTTCGGGATTGGCGGGCGAGCGCATTAAGGTGCGAGCGAACATGGGCCGCTCTCGCATTGTTGAGCGCGTGGGCACTCTTTCGCAAGTGCATCCCGCACTGTTCGTCGTTGAGGTGGAGGAGCGCCGCGGCAGGCGTGCGCGCCAGTCATATCAGTACGTGGACGTGCTTACGGGCACGGTTGAGCTGTACGACATAAACACGGGGGAGCGCATCCTTAACTTCTCTGTGGAAGAGTAGCCCAACAACATGGAAACGCGCACGTACGCGGCACCAGCCAAGCTCAACCTGCATTTGGGCATTTACGACGTCTTGGACCAACGTGGCTATCACAAGGCCGATTCCGTTATGGTGGCACTTGACCTGTGCGACCGGGTTACGGTGAGCGTACCGCATGGGGATGCCGAGGACGGCATGCCCATGGTAACGTGCAACCCCGAGGTGGACGTTCCCGCAGAGCGCAACACGGTCTATCGCGCGGCGATGGCGCTGGCCACAGCTGTGGGCAAGGTGCCCGCCGTACGCATTGAGGTGCAAAAGATCGTGCCCGACCAAGCCGGTATGGGCGGCTCGTCCTCGGATGCGGCAACCACGCTGCGGGCGCTGTGCGAGCTGTGGGGCGTGGACCCACACGACGAGCGTGTGGAGCGGGCGGCACGCTCGGTGGGTGCCGACGTCCCGTTCTTCCTTGATCCCGTGCCCACCTACTTGGTTGGCGCTGGGGATGTGGTCGAGCAAAAGTACCCACGCCCCCCTTGTCCCATCCCGGTCGTGCTCGTAAGGCCGCAGGGGCCTGGCGTGAGCACGCAGGCAGCCTATGCCGCCTTCGACGAGTGCCACGACGCGCCAGGCGACCCCGGTCCGCTGTGCAAGGCGCTGTACCGCGGCAATGCGGATGCCGCCGAGCTGGCAGGGCTTCTCTTTAACAACCTGGACCCTATCGCCTGTCGCCTGCTGCCGGCCGTGGGGGAGGTGCGCGCCTGGCTGCTGGGGCAGGATGGCGTGCTGGGAGGCCAGGTTACCGGCTCGGGAAGCTGCGTGTTTGGCATATGTCACACCCATGACGAGGCGGCGCGCATTGCCGCGCTGGCACGGTCGCGATTTGGTGGATGGGCGCAGGCGGCTCATATTGTGTAGGCCATTGCGCTATACTTCTTCGCACGACAAACGCAGTCTAAATGCCGCAGAAAATGCCGCAGAGCGATAGAGGTGACGTGCATGGAACGTCATGAGAACGATGCCAAGACGGAAGCGCGCGTTGAGGAGGACTCCGCGCTGGATCGCGTTCGTGCCAAGCGGCGCACGCGCAAGAGGAAGAAGGCCATCCGTCGGGCGGCGCCGGTAGTCGCGCTATGCGTGCTGCTGGCCGTGGCATATGCCGTGGGCTACTGGTACTTTAAGGGCCACTATTATCCTGGGACCATCGTGGGCTCGGTGGACGCCTCGCTCATGCAACGGGATGAGCTGGCCCATGCCATAGACGAGGTGGTTGACGGCTATGCCATTGCGGTGCAAGGCGATGGCTTGGAGCTGTCGCTCAACGCGGAGCAGGTGGGCGTTAACGCAAGCGGTGCCCAGATGGCGCAGGACGCGCTCAGCCACATGCGTCCGTCTCGGTGGCCTCTTGAAATCTTCTCATCGCGCGAGAACGCCCTTGCGGAGCTTCCCCACGACCAGGAGCTCATTGCGCAGGCTGTGGCCGAGCCGGTGACAAAGCACAACGAGGGGGCGAAGGCGCCCACAAACGCGTCGATGAAGTTTAACGAGCAAACGGCACTCTTTGAGGTGGTAGACGAGGTGCCTGGCACGTTGCTCGACCAGAAGCTCGTGGGTGATGCGGTGTGCGCTGCCGTTGGCGAGGGGCGGGAGCAGGTGGCCCTCGACGAGGCGGTGCTGGTGCAGCCGCAGATAAAGGCGGCAGATGCCAAGACGCAGGATGCGGTGAGACGAGCCAACGAGGCGCTGGACCGCGCCATTCCGCTGCAGTATGAGGGCACCACGATCGTGACGCCCACGCATGCCGACATGGTGGACTGGCTGGGTGCCAACGACGACCTCAGCATTAAGGTACGCAAGGGGCTGTTTGCCGTGTGGGCGGACCAGGCGGGGATATGGGAGTCCGTTGACCACAACGACGACCAAAACGACTACGTGCTCGACGGTCGTGCGCTTGCTGGCCTGTTTGAGCAGGCGCTCAACAGTGGCACCACCGATCCGGTGAGCATTCCCACCGTCACGGTGGCCAAGTACTCGGACCTCGAGCCGGGGTCTCCGGCGCCGTCGTGGGACTCCAGCCTGGGGCGCTATTTGGACGTGGACATTCCGCATCAGATGGCGCGGCTGTACTCGGCAACAGGCGACGTGATTTGGGAGTCCAAGGTTACCACGGGCAACGTGGCCAGGGGAGACGCCACGCCTCCGGGGACGTTTAACATCTTTGACAAGAAGACCGACTTCGTGCTGCTGGGCGATGACAAGGACGGCGACGGCGAGTACGACTACAACTTCCATGTGGACTACTGGATGCCGTTTAACGAGGGCATTGGTCTGCACGACGCCTCGTGGCGAAGCGAGTACGGCGGTGACCACTACCTGGAGGAAGGCAGTGGTGGCTGCGTGAACTTGCCCAAAGCCGCAGCTACCGCGCTCTTCTCGATGATTCACATTGGCGATACGGTGGTGGTACGCGGCTGACGGGGCGCCAGTGGGAGGGGACCGACAAAGGGGACAGTCCCCCGCGTTCGGCCCCTGGCGGGCCCGGACATGAGGGACAGTCCCCTTAGTCTGTCTTAGAGCTTAAAATCCACCTGGATCTGCGAATCGACAAGATTGGCGAACGTCTTCCCGTCGCTGGTGGAGCCGGCGATGGTTCCGTAGTGCTCGGGGATGGCAACGGTGGGCTTGAGGGCGTTGACAAAGGCCGCCGCCTCGCGAGCGTCCATGGTGTAGGTGCCACCCACCGGGACGAGCGCGACGTCGCACTCGATCGTACGGTTCTCGGGCAGGTCGTCGGTGTCTCCTGCAACGTACACGCGTACGCCATCCATGTCCACCACATACCCCATCCAGGCCTCGTCCTCGGGATGGAACCGCTTGGAGATGTTGTATGCGGGGACGGTCTCGATTCTAATATCGGGAAGAGGCGTCGCCTTCTCGTACGGGACGAGAAACGCGGCCTGCTCGTCCGTGAATCCCGCTCGGATGAACTCCATCATGTTGGCGGCAGGCATAACAAAGACGGTGTGGGGCTTGCGCACCTTGGCGATGTCGTCGGGCGAGAAGTGGTCGTAGTGCGTGTGTGTAACAAGGATGAGGTCTGCGTCGTGGGGCTCCGTTTGGAACCCATACGGATCGACGTAGATTACCGTCCCCTGCTCCGATTGCAGGCGGATCGAGCTGTGGGTGTTGATGGTAATGAAGTCGGTGTTCATGCGTCGCCTTTCTCGAATGCCGGCTGTGCGCCCCAGTATCGCAGATTTGGAGGACTTGCGCACCCCCGTGAACGAGTAATTGATGTTGAGTTGGCGGCATAAACCAGCACTCTGAATGTTGAGTTAGCGGCAAATACAGGGTACTATTAAGTTGTGTTAGCGGCATGATGGGAGGTGTCGATGCTTAGTCGCACGGCATACCAAATGCTCTGCTCATGGAAGCGTGAGGCACACAGCACTGCGCTTTTGGTGGACGGGGCGCGTCAGACTGGGAAGACGTTTCTTATAGAGGAATTCGCCAAGCGAGAATACCCCACCTACATTAAGGTGGACTTTATTGAAGACTCCCAGCTTGCGGTTGCGCTTGCGGCGGCAACGAGTGTGCGTCAGGTTATCGAGGCACTTACGCTTGCTTCCGGCAAAATGGTTGTGCCAGGCCAGACACTCTTGTTCCTCGATGAGGTGCAAGAGGCTCAGAACCTTGTGACCTTGTCGAAGTACCTCGTGCAGGATGGTCGCTTTTCATTGATCATGAGCGGATCGATGCTCGGTGTTGAGTTGTCGCACGTGAAGTCCTTCCCAGTGGGTTTTTTGCGCGAGGAGCGCCTGTATCCCCTCGACTTCTTTGAGTTCTGTGACGCACTTGGTGTCCCCAGCAGCGTTTGGGAGATGTTGGAAGAGTGCTATGCGAAGGTCATGCCCATCGATGAGCAGATTCATCAAAGGCTCTTGCGTGTTTTTAGGCTTTACGTGGTGCTTGGCGGCATGCCCCGCGCCGTGCAGGAATACCTCGACCATGGATACGACCTTGGCGCGGCCCGACAGGCACAGGAAGACCTTGTTGTGCTCTACCGAGACGACATCGCAAAGCATGCGGGCGATAGGGCACTTCAGGTAAAAGCCATCTACGATTCCATTCCATCCCAGCTCGACAAGGAGAACAAGCGCTTTGTGCTCAAGCACATAAAGGCAGATACCAAGTTCGAACGCTATGCCAATGACTTCGCCTGGCTTACGGGAGCCTGTGCCGCGCTCAAGACCACTTGTGTGAGAGACCCTCGCCCCATGCTCGAACGTAGCGAAGAGCAAAACCGATTTAAATTCTATTTTTCCGATGTGGGTATGCTGATGTCGCAGTACGGTACCGATGTGGCACTTGCCGCACTCGCGGGTGAACGGAGCGTGAACTTTGGCGGTGTGTACGAGAACGTCGTCGCGCAGGAGTTCGCCTCAAAGGGCGTTCCGCTGCACTACTACCGCCACACGAGGCTCGGTGAGGTCGACTTTATGGGGGAGGCGTCGGGTGCGGCGCTTCCCGTGGAGGTGAAATCGGGCAAGGCTTATCGGCGCCACGTTGCCCTTAACAACCTGCTGCGCTCGCAGGAGTACGGCATTCGGTGTGCTTACGTGCTCTGTGAGGGGAACGTCTCTGAGGAAGTCCGGGAAGGCAAGCCGGTTCGTTACCTTCCGCTCTACATGCTTCCGCTTGTCGCGCGCGAACTCTCTAAGGGAACGCTTGACGGCGTGGTGGCTGAGCCGCCTGCATGGAATTCGTAAAGTCTCAACGCTGACGATGCGGTGGGTGCTGTGCACGATTTCACGTCGAACGGCTTCCCTACCGTGCGCAATTCTCACTGGAAATCGTGCACGGTAGGGAAGCGATTGGACGCCGAATCGTACATGGCGTCAGTGCTCCACGGACGGGCAGCTACTGCTGGGGCTCCTGCTGTGCATCCGTGGACTCAAGCTCGACATTTGCCGGCTTCGTGACGTCCTGTGTGGTGCCGTCGTTGTAGATGGCGGTGGCATACCACACGGAGCCGTCGCGGGCGTCTACCTTTACGAGGTAGTCCGCATCGTCGTAGTGGTATTTCACTTCATAGCGCGGTGCGCTGCTCCCCTTGTGCAAATCGCAGGTCACGTCGCTCACGTTGTTGTTGCCGGCAACGTAGGAGGTTGCGATGCGGACGGCCTGCTCGGAGGAGATAAGGACCGATTGAGAGGTGACCTCCTGAGCTGTGAGCGGCTGCGCGATGGCCTGCTTGGTCTTGAGGGTCGTGGAGAGCTTGGAGGCGAGCATCACGCCGCCAACAAGGGCAACAAGGAGTGCGACCATAACGAGGGCCTTGGTGGCAGGGGGATTCTTTGTGTTCGCGCGTGTCATGATGCGTTCCTTTCGCGGGCATGGGAGTCCGTCGTTTTGGTTTCTTTGCCTAACACTCATCAATACGAGACTGACACCACGTCGTCTCAGGGTGTTTGTGTCAAACCGTACTCGGAGGACTGTCTCCAAGCGGGAAAAGGGGCCAAACCCCTTTCCCAGGTTACAAATCTCCCGAACGGGATTGGCATCTGGTCGACAATTAACTGTACGGGATAGTGCGCGATTGTTGCGGCAGCATGCGCTCTTGAGCTTGCCGCTGCCTCTATCCCTTGGATAGTTCTACTAAATAACAATCTACTATACATAGGAGAGTAGATTAACTAAAATAGCATCTATAGTGAGAGGAGATTGTATGTCTGCCCTACAGGATGTGATTGACGAGAAGATTGCTTGGTTCTGGAACTATCGTTTGCCCGAGTTGGTCGAACGAGATCTTTCCCTGGGACGTCCTGTGGTGCCTGCTGTTGGCAACCGCGTTAAGGTAGTGGTGGGCGTGCGTCGCTGCGGCAAGACCTGGCGTCTCTACCAAGAGATTGCCTATCTCCTGCGAGAGGGAGTTGACCGGAGGCACATCCTGTACTTCAACTTCGACGACGAGCGGCTGCGTCCCTACGACCACCTGCTACCCTCGCAAGTCATGGAACGCTTCTACACGCTTTCTCCCGCGGCGCGAGCTGGGGCGTATCTCTTTTTGGATGAGATACAGGACGTCCCGGAATGGGGGGTCTTCCTGCGACGCATGGTCGACACCGAGTCAATTGTCTGCTACGTGACTGGCTCATCTTCCAAAATGCTCTCAACTGAGGTGGCGACTGAGTTTCGCGGTCGTGCGACCAGTTACGAGCTTACCCCGTACTCTTTTGGGGAGTATGCGCGAGCGCACGGCATGACGGAAGTTGCGCGTGACCTGTACGGGCCGTTTACGGAGCAAGAACGTCTCGACCTCGCGCGTATGTGTGGTGAGTATCTACGTGAGGGCGGATACCCCGAGGCCCAGGGCATGGATACCATAGAACGTATCGATATGCTCCAAGACATTGCGGCGAACGTGGTTGCGGCAGACGTGGTGGAGCGCCATGACTTTGGTAGCGCACGTATAGCCCGTATGGTGTGTACGCAATGCCTCGCCACGTCTGCGCGCAAGCTTTCCGTCACACGCCTTCACAATCAGCTGCGCGGTAGGGGCTTCTCGATTGGCTGGGACAGTCTTGTGGCGCTCACGGGATACCTTGAGGAGGCGAACATCCTGTATAGGGTCCCGGAGTTCACCACATCGGTGGCAGAGAACAGCCGCAAGGCGAGCAAGGTCTACGCTAACGACCAATCCCTTATGATCGCTGTGTCGTCTGCGGCGACGGCTGACGTGGGGCTTTCCCTGGAGACGGCGGTCTACCTCGAGCTTCGACGACGCAAACAATTCGGCCGCAAGAATCAGGTTATGTCGTATGCGGTACGCGAGGGCTCCTCTGTACTCGAGGTCGATTTCGTGGAAGGGGATGCCCTGTTAGGCGAGACGACGAGCCTGGTTCAGGTGAGCGTCTCTCTTGAAGAGCCGTCCACGAGGAAACGCGAGCTGCGCGCTCTGTGTGCCGCCATGAGGGCAGGGGGTGTGACCGAGGGCTTGGTCGTAACCGTGGGCGAGCGCGACCAAATCCAGGTTCCCGAGGGAACCGTCCGTGTGGTACCTGCGTGGAGTTGGCTGCTTGGACGCGAGGGGTGAGCTTGGCACTCTCCTAAGGAAGACAAATGGCCTGCACTCGGGGACTGTCCCCCGTGTACAGACATCTGCTGGGCTATGCCCGATCCTCGTCCGCGGGGCAGGCACCTGCCTGGCGGCATTCGTCGACGCTCACGATGAGCTCGTAGTACAGGTTTCCCATGCCCTCCACCTCAACGAGGCGTCCGCTGCCAAGCACGTTGCGCACTGCCTTGCTCTTGGTAATCACGCGATAGGTGGCAAAGGACTTGTCTCCCGTTCCATCTGGACCGATCTGCGTGTTCAGTCCCTCGCGCACGCGCTCGATGTCGTCGGGATGCATAACGTTGGCAAACGCGCCTCCCGTGATGCTCATAAGATCCGCGAAGTCGTCGCACTCGAGCAGGCGCAGGGCTTCGTTGTTGGCAAACAGAATCTCCCAATCATCAGTGAGGCGACACACAACAATGGCCCCTGGAACACTCGCCGCTATGTCGCGCGGCGTAAAGCCCAACTGCGTGCGATACTGCCCGTCCATGTCGGATGAGTAGGCCAGACATCCCGACTTCCCCGTGAGCTTTACGGCATAGAGCGCCCTGTCCGCCTTGCTGTAGGCGCTCATGAGGTCGTTCGCTTGGTCGGGATACGATGCGTAGCCCGCCGACATCGACAGGTGGTAGCGCTTGTCGTGCAACGTGCACGAAAGATCGCGCGAGAGGAGGCCCTCGACCATCTGTCTGGTTTCGTCTGCGCCATAGCCGTACAGCAGGGCGAGAAACTCGTCACCGCCGTTGCGTCCCACGATCGCATCGGGCGGGAACGCCCCCACCACCGCCTGCGCCAGCGTGCGAAGCGCCTCGTCGCCCACGTCGTGTCCGTGGACGTCGTTGACGGTCTTAAAGTCGTCAATGTCCATCAATACCAGCACGTAACGCTCGCCGGGCCGGGAAGCCATCTGCTCGTTGATGGCGAGGTCGATACCGCGACGGTTAAGCAGGCCCGTGAGCGCGTCGTGCAGGCTGTTTCGCTTGAGCTCGCCCACCAGGCGGTGGTTCACCATGCGCGCGGCAACAAACGACGCAACCGACTCCATGAGGCGAATCACGTCCAGGTCCTCGTCGAGCTCGTAGTTGTCCACAACGAGGTAGCCCAGCGACTCGCCGTCGCTCTTTACGGGTACTGCCATTATGCGCATGATGCTCCGAGCCTGCAGTTGGTCGAGCACGTCCTTGTCAATGCCCTCCGAGTTGGTGACGTCGGACACGATGAGCGGCTTGGTCGCGGTCAGCCGCTCCCAGGCGTCGAACTCGACGTCCTTCATGTCCTGCATGATGCCGATGAGCGGCTCTACTCCCTCGTCGCACCACTCGAAGGCAACGCCCCAGGCATCCTCGCGCTTCTCTATAAGGGACACCCGCTTGGCGTGGGCAATGCGATTGAGCGCCGCGAGCAGGCGGTTCATGGCAACGTTGTAGCTCGCCTCTCCGCTAAAGGTGTCGGCGATGTCGATAATGAGGTCGGATGTATCCAAGCTCACGGTGAGCTCCTCGCGCTCGCGCTGCTCGGTGTCGGCCATGGTGAACGCGAACACGTAGTAGTCCTCAACTGAACATGGTGCGATGGTAAAGCTCAGCCAGTGGCCGATTTCGGGGCTGTACACGACGTCGTGGACGATCTCGCCCGAAACGAGCGCTCGATAGCAGTAGGGAAACCACCGTTCGCTTGCGTCGTCGACGGCCTCGAGGAAGGAATGGCCTATGAGGTCCTCCTTCTTGGCACCAACCCAATCCAGATAGGTCTGGTTGACGTAGGCGTACACCACGTCGCAAATCTGCTCGTGCGCGTCGTCAAATATGGCGTGGCACACGGAGTATGCTACGGGCACGTCGCCGAACCCGCCCAAGGCATTCCCCAGCAGCGTGGGTACGGACGCGACGGCAAAGGCATTGGCATGCTTTGAGGAGGCGAGGTGCCGCACGTAGAACTGGTATCCCGTGCCATTCTCGAGGTTTCCTGCAATCTGCTCCCACGACCCGCTGGCAACGGAGCGCGCTGCCGCCTCCGGGAACTCGGGGTCGAACAGGTTTGCGTCAATGGTGTTGGCCAACAGACGCTTGCCTTCTTTGAGCACAAGTCCCATTCCACGCAAAAACGTGCGGTAGGCGTCGTTGGCCCTCAGCACACGCCACTCGTCCCCTCGCAACTCCACCACACCCATGGGGCGCTCGGCCAGGGAGGCGACGCCAGCCTCCCCGTCGGACGTAACCTCGCAGAGGTCTTCGAGGTTGGCGCGCCCGACGGAATCCCAGTACGCTGCCTCTTCGTGGTGCTCGCGCGGAATCCTGCTCTTTGTCTTGAGGATTTCCTCGATGGGAGTCGGGCGACACAGCAGATATCCCTGAAGCATGTTGCAGCCGGCATTCTGCAGGAACCGTGCCTGCTCATTGGTCTCCACCCCTTCGGCCAGGGTATCGAGGCCCATCCTGCTTACGCCCTGCAAAATGCTGGAGATAACAGCCTGTGCACGCTCCCCATGCTCCTTCTCGAGGCCATGGACAAACCCCATGTCGAGCTTTACGAGGTCGAAGTCGAACTCCTGCAGCGTGTTGAGGGAGGAGTAGCCACTGCCAAAGTCGTCCATCCACACGTCAAAGCCGGCCTCGCGCAGAGCGTCCACCTGTTTCCTAAAGAGCTCTGGGTTTGAGGATGCAGCCGACTCGGTAAGCTCCACGATCAGCAGCGTGTGGTCGATGCCTCGTTCGTCTGTCCGGCGCGCCACCTCGTTGGCTATGTCGATTTGTGTGAGGTCACTCACCGAGAAGTTCACCGACACCGGCACGATGGGAACGCCTATGCCCTGCTTGGTGCACAGGTCGGCAAGCACGCAGTCAACCATGTGCAGGTCGAGCTTGTACGAGATTCCTGCCTGCTCAAGGACTGGTATAAACTGCGCGGGCGAGAGGAAGCCGTACTGTGGGTCTATCCAGCGGGCGAGTGCCTCCTCACCGCAGATGTCGTTGGTGGAGGCGCGTGCTATGGCCTGGTAGTAGGGCCGGATCCATCCCTTGGCGATTGCCGTGTCGAGGCTTTCCAAAACGTGGACACGAATCCGTTCCTCCCGATGCATGTCGTCGGTGAACCAGGTAAAGTGGGACCTCCAGATTGTGCGCTCCCTGTCACAGGCAGTCTGTGCCCGATTGAATCCCACAGTGGTAATGTCGTCGTCCGGCTCACAGGCATACAGGCCCACGCGTACTGGCAGCATCGCACTCATGGGTGCCTGGCTGTAGTTCGAGAGCAAGCCCGACACTACGTCCTCCACCGTCGTGGCCTCGCCGATTGCAAAGAAGTGGTCCCCTTCAAAGTGCGAGCAGGCATCTCTGCCAAAGGCATCGCTCAAAAGTTCGGCAAATCGGCGCAGTGACTCGTCGCCTTGGGTTCGGCCGTAGCGGTCGTTGTAGTTCTTAAAACCCGTAAAGTCAAAGGTTGCAACAACGGGTTGCAGACCCTGCTTCTGGTAGGCATGGACCCGAGCCTTCGCAAGCTGATAAAAGCGATTCATGGTGGGAAGGCCCGTAAGCCAATCGACCGTCCTAAAGCGCATGAGCTCCACGATAAAGGCGTTGCAGTAGGCCCGGCCGCCACCTTCCGGCTGGATGTACTTGCCGTGTACGGCTACGTTGGTGATGCGATTCTGCGCCGTGCGCACGCGCAGGTAGGTGTAGGACATCTGATTGGGAATGCGCGAAAGCAGGTGCATGAACTCGTCAACGATGGTCTGGTCTTCCTCGTGAACGACCGCTCGAAAGCTGCCCGTATAGAAGTCCAGGGCCTTTTGGGCAGAGTCGCAGTCCAGCAGTTCGGCGGCGTGGCGGTTCATGTGGAGAATTTCCATGTCGCCATCGGCATAGAAGACTATAACGCCCCCGGGGGCCATCTCAAGATTGAGCGTGTGGTGTCCGACAAAGACACCGGAAGAGCCGTTATTCATCTGTTCCTCCGGTAGGTGCTTGATGCGCTCGGTACCACTCCAATGTATCTAAGGATGGGCAACTTGCACATGACCCATCTGGCAAGCGGCTATGTTTTGACCAGCTCGAACAAGAACACCCACGAAGGCGTGTCGTAATGGTTTTCTCGGTTACTCGTCGCCGAGGATCTCCTTGGTGGCAGAGGTGTATTGGGCGTTGGCGATGTCCTTGGCCTCCTCTAGGTTCTCCTTGCGCTCGGCGCGCTTCTCGGCCTTCTGTGCCTTGCGCTCAGCGCGCTTCTGGGCCTTATCGGCCTTGCGCTCGGCGCGCAGCTGCTGGCGGAGCCGGTTGTCGAAGTCGGCTGCGGCTTCGCGGGCAAGCTCGACCTCCTTGGCAACGTCTGCGGCAAAGTGGCGTGCGATGGTGGTCTCGTAGCCCTCAAAAGCCGCGTCGAACGCGGGCTCGTCCTCCTGGACCAGCGCGATGATGCCAACCTCGCCGTCAAAGAGTTTGGCGGCCGTAACCTCGAGCATCGAGATGCTGTCGATGGCGTCTGCGGAGTCGTAGGCGCTGCCAACGAGGGCGCCAACACCCGCACCAAGGAGTACGCCGACCGGTCCGCCCAAGATGCCCACCAGTGTGCCAATAACCATGCCGGTTGCCGTATCGTCGGCGGTAACGGCGGCGGGATCAATGGCATCCTTAACGGCAATCGCGTCGCCCTCGCGCGTGAGCAGAGCTGCCTCGACTACTCGGTAGCCATCCCCAAACGGCTTCTGCCGAATCTCGGCGAACGCCTTGTAGGCCTCGCTCTCCACATCGAATGTTACGGTTACGACGTTGTCCATAGCTGCTCCTCTCGATTGCGGCTTTACAGACATGTTTGCATACGCCTTGTCACCTCGTGCTATATCTTAGCAGTTGTTGTCTAACGCATGAATGGAGGGCTTCGAGGTAACCTGCCTTGGCTGTCTGCGCGAACTGGACACACCGCTTTTCTTCTCCATTTTGTGGGGCAGTGCAGCAGCTGCGAATCAGGCAAGGGCGCTGGGACTCCGATGAGTGCACGGTCTTGGATTTGGCGTTTGGGATACCGCCCGGTAGCGCTATAGTACCTCTACCGCTGCAACAGAGTGAGCTTTGGTGGAAGGTGAGGCCTATGGCGCTGACGCTTTCTCATTGGTCGTCCCTATATGTATTACGTGCGCTGAGAGCCGATGGCATTGATCTGCGGGCTGCAGATAGCATCGGGTTTCTTCCTCCCTCCCCGTGGAAGGGGAAGAACTGGAATGCGCATAACTTTGACCCAGAGTATTGGAGGTGGTTGCGACCAGCTGCGGGTGCCCCGCTTCACGTCCTCATACCAAACCGATCGGGTCGTTTGCGCGCAAAGCACATCGTGACGCATAGCGTTTGGTGTACGCTGCCGCCGGGGTCAATTTTGTGGGTTGACGAACACACGCGCATGGTGGCTCCGGAACTTCTGTTTGTGCAAATGGCCGAGGAAATGCCGCTGCCTGCGCTCGTGATGTTGGGCTACGAGCTCTGTGGGCACTTTTACCGTTTTGCGAACAATCCGCTTGGAGCGACAGAAGATGCGGAGATTCCTACAGCAACGAGTGTGGACCGGCTGACTGAGTATCTCTCGACACTGAGTGGGATGCACGGTGTCTCGAAGGCGCAGGAGGCTTTGCAATACGTGAACGATCATGCCATAAGCGTGCCGGAAGCGGTTCTTGCCACCATGTATTCGTTGCCAGTTCACGAGGCGGGATATGGCATGGGGCCAGTGGTCCTCAACGAAAGGGTCGATGTTGATGGCTCTGGCGCGAAGTCGAATCGTTACCCCGACCTTTCCTTTAGCTTCGCGCCGCTGGGGCTCAACTACGATGGCGAGGGACATCTCGACCTAGGAAGTGTCGCCGAGGCTGCCAAGAGGTACGCGTTGGCAGACTCGAGTTCCAAGATGGCGGCCCATGAAGAACTAAGGCGAACGCTTGCTGACGTGAGGGCCAAAGTCGTGGACGACAATGAGCGGAATCGCCAGTTGGCATCGCGAGGACGAATCGTGTTTCCCGTTACCAAGGAGAACCTATATGGATGGGGTAATCTGGACAACCTGACGCGTCAGATTCTGGAGTGTGCGCGTGCCGTTTTTGGGGTTGACACGCGCGAGCACCTTCTAACACTCGACAATACCGACCAGACGCGCGATCGCTACGCGCTCTTGACCTCCCTTCTATCGTCTGGGGGTGCGCGGGAAGCTCCGCGCGGCAAGAACTGAGGTCATCGATGATGCCAAGGGTTACAAAAGTGGACAATTTTTCGTTGGCTGGGAGAGTTTCCGCAGGAACAGAGGTTCACACATGGAAAAATTGTCCACTTGCTATTTTACTAAGTGGACAATTTTCCTGACCATGAAGGAGAAACCGCAGGATTATTGCATTCGACGGCAAAAAATTGTCGGGTCTTTGACACTTAGATAGCGATCCCCAGCACTCCCACAGCCACAAAACAGC
>JAUMWN010000003.1:61997-71136 GCA_030529625.1 Coriobacteriales bacterium | reverse complement strand
AGCTCATTTGCTTCCAGGTTATTAGCTCTGCTGGTGGTGCCAAGTCCAACTACATTTCGGCCATCCAGGCTGCCAAGGAGGGTCGTTTTGACGACGCTCGCGAGATGATCAAGGCTGGCGATGACATGATGGTTGTCGCACACGAGCCGCACAACAAGCTCCTCATGTGGGAAGCCCAGGGCCGCACCGACATCCTGTGCGTGCTCCTCATCCACGCCGAGGACCAAATGATGAGCTGCGAGGTCTTTAAGCAGATGGCCGTCGAGCTTATCGACCTGTACGAGAACCGCTTTGCCTAAACGCTTTGCGTAGCAGTACGACCGAACGCGGGGGGATGCTTCCCCCCGCGTTTATTCTCTGGCTCAGTTCCAGAACCTGTGGGTAGGGGTAGACAAAGGGGACAGTCCCCCGCGTCTACCAACCGCGGCATAGCCGCAGGCCCGAGCATGGGTGGTAGACTCGGGGGGACTGTCCCCTTTGTCTACCCCTGGCGGGCATAGAACGTGGTACGCTTCTTGCCCATACACAAGGACGCGACCTGTGATGAGGGGTGTGCATGCTAACCGAACGGCTCATACGGCAGCTGGAGCATGCCGACCGTGCCGCGTTTGGCCGAAGGGCGAGCACGGTGGGCATCGTGTGCAACCTCGTACTAGTGGCGCTCAAGGCGATTGCCGGCGTGATGTCGGGGTCGATCTCGGTGGTGGCTGACGCGGTGAACAACCTCATGGATGCGGTGAGCAACGTGGTCTCGCTGGTTGGCTTTCGGTTTGCCTCCAAGCCCGCAGACGAGCACCATCCCTACGGGCACGGGCGATCGGAGTATCTGGCGGGGTTGGGCGTGGCCGTGCTCGTGGTGCTTGCGGGCGCCGATTTGGTGCGGGGGTCCATCGAGCACATACTGCACCCCACCGCCACGCACTACACTACCCTCACGCTCGTGGCGCTCGTCGTTTCCATGGTAGCCAAGCTTTGGCTCACGCGGTTCTATTGGCTGGCGGCAGAACGCATAGGATCCAGGACATTGGAGGCGGCCTCGCGGGACTCGCGCAACGACGTGCTGGCAACTGGGGCCGTGCTTGCGGGCGTCGTGCTCGAGCGTGTGGCGGGCGTGCACCTGGACGCGTGGCTGGGCCTTTGCGTGGGAGCCTTTGTGGTTGGGGGAGGCATTGGCCTGCTCCGCGACACGGCAGACCCGCTGTTGGGCGCAAGTCCCGATCCCCAGCTGGTGGAACGTGTGCGACGCAGAATCTTGTCCTATCCTGGCGTCTTGGGCACACACGATCTGCTCATACACGACTATGGCCCCGACCAGCGCTTTGCGAGCGCGCATGTGGAGATGCGGGCGGATGCCGATCCCCTTGCCACGCACGAGACCATCGACCAGATTGAGCGTGACCTGCGTGCCACCGAAGGGTTGGTTACCGTGTTACACAACGACCCCATTGCGGTCACAGACACCCAGGGCGCAGAGCTGCACGGCGACCTTGTGGCCGCGCTCAAGCGCGTGGACGAGCGCCTGTCCATGCACGACCTGCATGTTGAGCGTGACGGCGACGTGCGCGTGCTGTGCTTTGACTGTGTGGTGCCGCCTGAGGTGCACGAGGACCGCGACGAGCTTGCAAAGGCCATCGAGCGCGAGGTGAGTGCCAGCATCCCGCATGTCACGTGTCGCATCGTGTTTGACACCGGCTTCGTCGCGTCTGCCGGCTAGGCCTCCGAATACTGCGCGCGCAAAAACGCGACGAACTCCTCGGGGGGAATGGGCTTAGCGTAGAGGTAGCCCTGAATGTAGTCTGCGCCCATGGCAACAAGTGCGTTGGCCTCATCGGGTGTCTCTACGCCCTCTATGAGCACCTCCTTGCCAATGTCTCGTATCATGGCAATGCTGCGTTCCAGCACGGTGCGCGTGGCGGGGTCGTCCAAACCGTCTACAAAGCTCTTGTCAAACTTTACCAACGAGAAGGGAAGCCGAAGGGCCCTGCACACGTTGGAGTAGCCCGTGCCGTAGTCGTCCAGCGAAAACGTTACGCCGGCCTGGGACAATGCGCGCACGTTTCGCTCGATGATCTTCTGAGAGAAGCTCGACGACGTCTCGGTTATCTCGAGGTTCATGCGAGATGGGTCAACGCCATGCTCTCTCGCATATCCCAGCACCTCCCCTGCCAGCTGCGGCTGCACGCACTGCTCAACCGAGAGGTTGACTTCCACATACGAGAGACCCAGCTCGTCGCAGTCAAGGGTGCCGAGGAAGGCACATACCTTGTCGAGCAGGATATTGCCAATCTGCAGTATGGCACCGCTCTGCTCCGCCTCGGGAATGAACAGCGACGGCGGAATCCAGCCATACGTTTTGTCGTGCAGGCGCACCAGCGCCTCCGCGGAGTGGAACCGTTGGTCCTTGGTGCACAGGATTGGCTGGTAATACACCTCAAAGCTGCGCTCCCGGATGGCTCGCTCCACGATGCTGGGTAGCGCCATCTGCAATGCGAAGTCATCGTGCTCGCTGAGCATGGCGTATGTGGTGACCTCGGAGTTGGGAACCAGGTGCGAGAACCTGCGCACAAAGGTGTGCAGCGTTTGGATGTCGCTTACGTCCTGTGGGGCGCGCACCACGCACGAGCGCATGCGCACTTCCGTACCGCTGTTGCCTTGGGCAATGGCCTGTGCCTTGTTTTGCTCATGCACCTGCTGTGCCACGTGCAGGGCATGTGCGGCATCGATGTTTTGGGGCATGATGCAAAACAGCCCGTTGCGCAGGTAGTGCAGGACGTCGCCAGTCTTGAGTGAGTCGGCGAGCTTGGTGGCAATGCCGCCCAGTACGTCCTGCATCTCGCTTTTGCCCATGAGCTCGCGTAGCTGTTCCAGGTTAACGATCTCCAGATACACCAAACACAGCGGACGCTGCGTGATGAACGCGCGCCGGCAGGTCTCGCGGTATGAGTGCAGGCTCGCGGCGTTTACCTGCGAGTCCAGTTGTTTTTCGGGTCTGAGCACGAATGCAGAGACCAGCATCATGCACACCGAGGTGGCAAACATCTGCACGTGCAGGGTTGGCATGTAAAACTGGATGACCAGCGAGATAAACACGAGCGGATAGAGCATCATGAGCGTGGAGAACTCGTCGTTGCTGAGTGCCGCGCGCCAGCGAAATAGCCACCCAATGCCTATGAACGAGTAGTACAGGGCGCTCGCGTAGATGGCGCCCACCAGGGGACCTCTCGTTTGCACGCCGTCTGGGAAGCTGTACACCAGATGGTGGAAGGGGTTGGTCAGTACGATCAGTGAGACCACGACGAGCGGAACCCAAAGCGTTACGCGCGCAAACACCGTGTCGTTGAGCTTGTGAGAGGTGCTGCTCACGGTGGCGATAAGAGCCAGATAGGCTGGTGCCGTGAGGGTGAGCAGTTCGTAGTAGGCCAAGGTGATGGCGCTGCGTGAGGCAAAGACGGCAGGTGCACTCGTTTGGCAGAATGCCACGTACGAGGTGCCCAACAACGCGTCGAATAGCTCTGCGCCAAGGCTGAGCACACTCAGGAGCGTAACCAGCCGCAAGGCGCTGTAGTACACGCGGTTTGCCGGCGTTCTGGTCTTGCAACGCATGGTAAACGACAGCAGTGAGGCGGCCATAACGGCAACGGCGGCGATGTCGTAGTAATAGATGTCGTTTGCCATGGCACCATCCCCTCTCACGACCCATGGTACAGCAACTGCCTAACTCGTGTGGCCATGGCCCCTCTGTGTGCTACCACTGCTTGAGGAGCCGCACCACGTTGCTGTTGCCCGCGCGCTCGTAGTCCATTTTGGTAACGTGGCCCCGTGTCATGCGAATGCCCAGACCAATGTCGTTGGATTCGTCGAGCGGGTTGAAGGGCACGCCGTCGTCGGAGATCGTCACCTCAATGGCGGACGGCCTCTCGTGGTACTCGTACTCGATGCGCACCTCGCCGGGCGCCTCCGGCGTTGCGTTGGGGTAGGCGTGGCGGCACACGTTGCAGAACAGCTCCTCAATCGCGATGTCAAGCGCATTGAGCACCTGTCGGGGGGCGTTGCGACGATGCAGCTCCTCGTGAACGAACTTCTGTGCATGTACGAGCTGACCAACGTGGGCCGAGAGCTCCATATAGGCCCGCCGCTCGGGTGGCACGCCATACCTCAGGGCCAGCATGGTAATGTCGTCGGACTGCTCGGCACCCTCGGTGAACTCGGTTACGGCTTGGCGCATGGCACCGCAGATTGATCGTGCGTTGAGGTTGGTATGCGTAACGATCGTCTGCATCAGCCGGTCGTCGCCAAACTGCTGTCCGTCTACGTCCATCGCCTCGTTCACGCCGTCGCTGTACAAATACAGCAGGTCTCCCTCCTCCAGCGTGCGCTCAAAGCGTTCGTAGGACACGCCGTCAATAATGCCCAGCGGCAGGGCCGATATGTCGGTAACCCATTCGCAGGTGCCGCCGTGGGAGTACACGGGCGGGTTGTGTCCCGCGTTCACGTACACGAGCTGTCCAGTCGTGTAGTTGAGGACGCACACGTACATGGTCACGAACATGCGGGCGTCGTTTTCCAGGCATATGTGGTGGTTGGCGAGGCTTACGGCCTCCTCCAGTGGCAGTCCGGCGAGTATGTGCGTGCGAACCTGCGTCTTGGCAGTCATCATAAACATCGCCGCGGGTATCCCCTTGCCGCTTACGTCGGCAACAAGGAACGCCAATCGACTGTCGTCGAGGAGGAAGAAGTCGTAGAAGTCACCGCCAACCTCGCGTGCCGGACGCATGGAGGCATACAGGTCGAATCGATCTATGTTGGGAAACGGCGGAAACTCGCGAGGAAGGGCCGATTCCTGAATCTGCTTTGCCGTGGCCATGTCTTGCGCGCTTCTTCTTATGACCTCGTCCGTGTTCTTCTTGAGCGCGGCAACCGTGGTGTTGATGCCGTTGGAGAGCGAATCGAACTCGCGCACGTCCCGTTCGTTCACGCGCCGCGTGAGCTCGCCGTCCGTGATAAGCCCAAGCGTGTCGTTGGTGCGATGGATGGGCAGGACCACGATGACGTGCAGGAGCTGGTGCACCATCGCAAACACCACCGCGAGCATTACGGCCAAAAACAGCGCGTTGTACCGCAGCGTCGCCGTTCGCGACGTAAACATGTCGTCGAGCGGCGCGCCCTCAAAATACGTGTACTCGTCGTCCACGATTGCGCGAACGCCGTAGTACTGTCCGGTGTCCCGTGCCTCCGTAACCATGTGATTGCAAAAGAGTCCGAGCAGGCGGTCATAGTCGTTGGCCACCTTGGGGCCGAGCATCGTGCCCACTGGCTCTCCCACCAAAGTGGGGTCGTTAGAGGACACGACAACCTTGTCGCGCACGACGGCAACCGTGCCGTTAAAGGCGGTGGTGTAGCCACTGGCCACCGAGTCTACCGACTCGCCGTTCCTCACGCGGTCGCTCACCTGCTCCTGCAGGTACTCAAGATCCCCCATGAACAAGGCATCGGCATATTCGGCGTCGCGAACGGTCTCCACGCAAAACAAAAACGACGAGGAGAGCATAGACACCAGTATCATTACCAGCGCAAGCCATCGGTGAAACGTTGCGGTAAGGTCACTCCTCCACATCCCTGACTGGGAATGTGCCAGGTAGGCGGCCGCCAATATGCACAGGCCGCCAAGAAGGGCTGCGTTAAGCAGCACCTCAACAACCGTAGAGGGGCTGCTCAGTGCGGCCAGGTAGCTTGTCATTGCCGGGGCGGTGGCGACGTTGCCCGCAATGGGCGCGGCCAGCAGGTACACAAGCCCGTGCGACACATACGAGTACACGAGGGAGAGGCAGGTACAGCCGGCAACAAGGGAGATGATGCGCGGGCGGCCAAGGCGCCGCAGGGCAGTCGTGTTGCCTGTCACGTTTGGTGGCCAGCGGCGAGCCGCGGGCTCAACGATGGCTGCCATTACCAGGCTGCCCATCACTATGCTCAAAAGCGGCAGGAACGGGTCGGCCAGCTCAAAGTCGTACAGGGTGGTAGGCGTCCACTGTGCACGAAACGCGACGCAGGCTCCCGTGACCACCGCGAGGGCCACGCCATAGAGCGGGCCCAGCATGACCATGCCAAGTGCCACCGGGATAAGAAAGAGCGTAACGTTAAGCGCAATGCCTGTGCCCTCGCCCAATGCGATGATGCCAAACTGCGAGTAGCAGAGGCTCACCGCAACAAGTAGGAGTGAGACCGAGAACACGATGCGATTTTGTCGCGGCATGGCATGGGCGCTCATGTGGATCCTTTCGCGTGCAACAAGGTGAGGGTACTCTTCACAACGAAGGGAGGTCAAGGGGCCACCTGTACTGGGGGACAGTCCCCCCAGTACAGGTGGCCCATAGGTGCCTCTTCCCATACGGACAGCTGGGCATACAAGCGTCACCCTACATGGCCGGTTTGGGCTAATATGGTGTCCACTGCCAAGAGAAAGGACTCCACATGACCGAGGCCGCAAAGCCCACGGGCAACAGAATACGCGACTGGAAGGGTTTGCTTGGGGCGGAGAGTCGCAAGACGCGGGCCTTGGTCTTTTTGGTCTTGTGGGTGGCTGCTGCAGCCATGACGTTTATGCAGTTCGGTTTTATTGGGATTGGGCTCAACAGGGGCTTCACGACCTATATTCTGGGGCTTTTGGGTCCCATTGCCATAGCGGCGCTGCTGTTGGGCAAGGGGTGGGGCACGCTGGAGGGGCTGGCGTGCGGCGCGGCGCTCTTCGTGCACGCCCGTTTGCAGCCGCTCGACTTGTACGAGCTGTACTTTATTGGTCCGTTCAACTCCCTTGTGCTCTATACGGTGGCGGGATTTGCCCTTGGGCTTGGATTTGCCATTGTCCTGCGCCGCAATCCCAACGGTGTGCGCCGCGTCGCGTACATGGCAATCGTGAGCGCGGTTGTTGCCGCGCTCACGTCCATTGCCTTCTTGGGAAATGCCATTGTTGACATGGTTATTATTACCGTGGGCAGCGCGCTAGAGGGCTTTGGGTTGCCACGCGAGCTCTTGTATGCGATTTCGGGCATGGGCGACCCGGTTGCTCAAGCAATCTTTGATTGCGTGCTCATGCTTGCGGTGTGCTGGGTCTCCGACGTTGTGGTGCGAAAGTATCAGGAGCAGCGTCACTACCAAAGCGTGCTCACCATATTCCGGGGGCAGTTGCTTGCGATTGCAATCATCGTGTTTGTGGTAGTCCAGGCCGGGGCGTTTGCCTACATCACTGTGCGCTCGGAGGAATCGGCCAAGACGCACATGGAAGACGAGATGGAGTACATTGGCAACCAGCTCGAGGCAAAGAGCACGTTTTTTGAGAAGATTGCCAACGAGACCGACATGAGTGACCTGTCCGAGGACGCGCTCACCACGATTATTGACGAGGCCTCCGCCGAGCGGCTCGTAAACGCATATACCCTCGATGACGGTACCATAGCGATCTTTGCCGACGATAAGGTCCTACACAGCAACAGCCCCGCGTTTCCCGAGGATGTTACGGTAGGCGATTTGTTTGGCGAGGATTCCGCATTGGCGCAAAACCTTGGCAAGTCCGACAAGATACAGCGCATCGTGTACAGTACGCACGATCCCGAAGATGCCGAGGCGCTGGGGGATACCAAGGACTTCCAACTGGGCTACCTGTGCTCAAGAAAGGTGGGCCACTACATAATCGTAATGTCGTTGCCTTCCAGCAAGGTGTTCGAGGAGCGCTCGGTAACGATGAGGTGGGCCTCCGCGCTTGCACTCGTGCTGCTTGCGGTGGTGTATGTGCTTGCGGCAGCCCTGCTGCGCAAGGTAATGCTGGAGCCCATCGTGCGAACCAACGAGTCGCTGGCAAAGATCGCCAACGGTGACCTCGACGCCTACGTTGCCGAGACGGACAGCGTGGAGCTCACCATGCTCTCGGCCGGCATCAACACCACCGTTGGCGCGCTCAAGGACTTTATTGACGAGGCGGAGCGGCGCAACGAGCGCGATCTTGCCACGGCCAAGACCATCCAGGAATCCGCACTGCCGCGCACCTTCCCGCCGTTCCCTGAGGTGGACAAGTTCGACATCTTTGCCTCCATGAACGCGGCAAAGGAGGTCGGTGGGGACTTCTACGACTTCTTCCTCATTGACAAGAACACCCTGGGCTTTCTGATTGCCGACGTAAGCGGCAAGGGTATCCCGGGCGCTCTGTTTATGATGGCGGCAAAGACCGAGATCGAGAACTATCTTGCCACGGGCATGGATCCCGCCGAGGCGATTGCCTCGGCCAACAAGCGCCTGTGCGCAAACAACGACGCCGGCATGTTTGTAACCGTGTGGGCGGCAACGCTCAACTACCAGACTGGCGAGCTCACCTACGTGAACGCCGGACACAACTTCCCGCTGCTACGGCATGGCTCAGGCGGAGAATGGGAGTGGCTCAAGAAGAAGTGCGGCCTGTTCCTGGGCACCTTCGAGACGGCGAAGTACCGTCAGGCAACGCTTACGCTCCAGCCGGGCGACGAGCTCCTGCTCTATACCGACGGCGTGAACGAGGCCTTTAACGTGGACGAGGAGGAGTACGGAAACGATCGCTTGGAGACGTTCCTTGCCGCACACAACAACCTGCATGCGCGCGACATGGTGCGCTCGCTGCGTGCCGATGTAGCGGCGTGGGCCGAAGGTGCCGAGCAGTCCGACGACGTGACGATTCTTGCGCTTGAGTATGGCGTGGCGCCCGAGGTGACGGGGAGCATGGTCGTTCCTGCCACGCTCGACCACCTGGAGGAGGTAACGGCCATGGTGGACGAGGAGCTGGAGAAGCGCCTGTGTCCGGTGGGCGTGCAGCACAAGGTTGACGTCGCGCTCGAGGAGCTGTTCGTTAACGTGTGTCGCTATGCCTATGCCAACCAGCGTGAGCCCGGAGAGGTGCAGGTGAGCTACTCATACGGCGCCGAACCGTCGGCCATAACAATCGAGCTGCGCGACCAGGGCATACCGTTTGACCCTCTCACGCGCGAGGATCCCACCAAGCCGTCGAGCGCCCAGGAGGCAAAGATTGGCGGCTTGGGCATATTCATGGTCAAGCGGTCCATGGACGACTTCGTGTACGTGTATGACAAGGGCAGTAACGTCGTCGTGTTCAAGAAGGGCA
>JAUMWN010000003.1:0-61987 GCA_030529625.1 Coriobacteriales bacterium | reverse complement strand
AGCGGGCGGACAAACGTGACGGACGGACAAAGGTGACGGGGACGTTTGTCCTGTGCGACCTCATGCGAGCGTGGCTTGCACGGCTCGGTTTCTGCCGCCCTCCTTGGCCCGGTAGAGGGCGTCATCCACGTTGGCAAAAGCCTTTATCCTATCGTCGTTGCCCGTGACGGTAATCACGCCAATGCTCGTGGTTACCCGTCCCGCCTGTGGGAACGGTTGCTGTTCGATTGCCTTGCGAAGGTCCTCGGCCACCAGCATGGCCTCGGGCTCGCGTGCGTTGGGCAGCACGAGGAAGAACTCCTCGCCGCCCCATCTGCCTGCCTCCGCGCCAACCCACGTCGCGGCGACACTACCCAAGCGCGTGGCAACCTCCCGCAGTACCTCGTCACCCGTGTGATGCCCATACACGTCGTTCACGCGCTTGAAGTGGTCGATGTCCAACATGAGCAGGCTTACTGGCTGCCGTGTGATGGCAGACTCGTCCAGCATCTGCTCAATGAGTGCCTCCGTCTTTCCTCGGTTGTACAGTCCCGTGAGTGCGTCGCGCTCTGCCATGATGGTGAGTCGCCTGTTAAGGTCGCGCAGCTCGGAGTGCGTCTTTTGCAGCTCCCCCATGGCGGTGTACACTAGGCTGGTGAGTCGGCGCATCTGGGCGGCTGGTCCCTTGAGGACGGTGTCGTTCACCCGTACGGGTGCAAGCTCCTGTATTGGGGGATTACCCTCGCGCAAGGCGATGGACAACAGGGTTACGTTGTGCTCCACCACCTCGTGCGTGTGTGGATTGCGCTGTATCTCTCCCCACGTGTGGAATCCGGCGGTGCTGCAGAGCTGGGCGAAGGGCTCCATCTCGATGTCCACGAAGTCCTCCCAAAACACCTTGCGCACGATGCAGGAATACAGGAGAATGGCCTGCGGCTTAAACTGTCGAAGCGCCTCCACGCGTTGGTTGATCTGTCGCACGATGCTCTCTGTGTTGCCGTAGGAGAGTTGGATTTCCATCCCCTCCGTCACGTAGCCATGTAGGTCGAGCGAGCCGTCCTCTCCAATGTGAATGGCACTGCGCAGCCACGCCTCGCCCTTGTACTGGGCGAGGAAGGGGAAGGTGTAGCCCTCCTCGGCGTTGTCCGTTTGTGTGCGGTCTATTTGCAGGAACTTCTCATACACCTCGGAGGCGGGACGACCGTCGAGCTCGATAAGGCGGTTGCCATGGGCCTTGGTCACCGTAAACGGCAGTCCCAAGGGTTCCCAGCCAATGACCTTGTCGATGTCCACGTGCAGGTTTGGCCCAGAGAACACCGTAACCAGAATGCTGTTTCGCATAATGCCGCTGGGGTCGAAGACAAAGCGAGCTGGCGCGTTGAGCTCGTGCCCGCCCGAGTAGCCACCAAAGAACTGGATGCTGGTGTCGCACAGGCTCAGCTGCTCGAAAAGGCCCTTGGTGTACACCTCCGTGCCCGGAAAGAGCAGCTCGACCGCCTTTACGTGGTCGACGGCCTCCACGTCCCTGCGAATCTGCTTGCCAACGAACGCCTCGCGATCGAGCACATCGTCGTAGCGGAGCACCTGCACGTTTGTGTCCTCAAAGAGCAGCGCGCTCACTAGGACGCCCCTTGGCACGAGTCGGCCGCATGCAATCTCGCCCGCCGACATGGTCCCCACCACATGTGCCTGCGGGAACTGGGTCTGCAGGTCCCGGGCGACCTGTACGGTGGAGGCTTTGCTGGCATCGCCGCTGTACACATGGAACAAAAGCTGCCCGTACGTGCCGGATTCCCATGCCTCCCGCACCTGGGCCAGTTCGCGCTCGCTAGCTGCTTCGCCGTGCATCGCAACGACTATCTGCCTCATAATCAACTCCTCCAAAGCCACAACGCTTCGATGATAGCACGTCGCTTGTGGTTGCCGATAAGGCCGTGCTTGTGGGGAGTATTCCCCGTCGTCAGTTCTAAGCACGAAGCGGCCTTCCAAGCGCTATAGTGAGAAGTAAGACGGCCAGATTGCGTCGAGGGGACGACATCATGTGCGACAGCTCCTATACGGACAGCGTAAAACTGTATGCGGCAAGGCGCCACGAGGCGCTGTTCAGTAACAATATTCCTGCGAGCGATCGTCCGGTGGTGCACCTCAGCTCGCACATTGGCTGGATGAACGACCCCAACGGGTTCTCTATCTACAAGGGACGATACCATCTCTTTTATCAATATCATCCATTCGACTCCGTGTGGGGACCCATGCACTGGGGCCATGCGGTGAGCAACGACCTCATTCACTGGGAGCATCTCCCGGCGGCGATTGCCCCCGACGAGCGCTACGACAGCGATGGCTGCTTCTCGGGCAGCGCGATTGAGCTTGACGACGGCAGGCAGCTGCTCTTTTATACCGGCCTTACCAAGACTGGCCTCAAGCCCGACGGCACCCCGGAGTTCCACCAGGTCCAATGCATCGCCTACGGCGACGGCGTCAACTACAAGAAGTACGAGGACAATCCCGTCATCGACAGCGACCAGCTGCCCGAGGGGGCGAGTCCGCAGGACTTCCGCGATCCCAAGATTTGGATGGGCGAGGACGGGGATTTCCGTTGTGTGTTGGGAAGCCTTGATGCCGAGCGCAGCGGCCAGATTCTGCAGTATCGCAGTTCGGACGGTATTTCGTGGGAGTACGAAGGCGTGCTGGCGTCCAACCACGGTCGCTTTGGCGTGATGTGGGAGTGCCCCGACACCTTTGCCCTAGACGGCAAGCAGGTTCTCTTGGTGAGTCCGCAGGACATGCTGCCCGTGGGCAACGACTTTATGAGTGGCAACGGCACGCTTGCGCTTATTGGTCACTTGGACGATGAGACGGGCGCGTTGGTGGAGGAGTCCACGCAACCCATTGACTACGGCATCGACTTCTACGCCACACAAACGCTGGAGACCGCTGACGGGCGCCGCGTGATGGTGGCTTGGATGCAAAACTGGGATACCACCTTCGTGGGTGGCGGTCGCCCGTGGTTTGGCCAGATGACCCTGCCGCGTGAGCTGAGCGTTCGTGATGGGCGCCTGTATCAGTGGCCGGTGCGTGAGATCGAGGAGGCACGGCGTAACCGCGTGGCCTACGAGGGCGTGCTGGTGCAGGGCCTGTGCGAGCTGGATGGCGTTCGCGGTCGCTGTGTGGACCTCTCGCTTACGGTGCGTCCACAAGACGCGCGCGATCCCTATCGCGAGTTCTACATTCGGTTTGCCCAACGAGGGCGCTACCACTCCTCCATTAGCTTCCGCACGGGCGACCACTTCCTCAAGATCAAGCGGAAGCATTCGGGCTTGCGCCGTGCCGTGGTAAAGGACCGCAAGTGCAGGCTGCTGTCCTACGACGGAATACTGCGCCTGCGCATCATCATCGATCGCTACAGCGTTGAGGTGTTCGTGGGCGAGGGCGAGCAGGCCATGACCATGACCATTCCCACCGACCCTAGCTTCGACGAGATCAACTTCTATGCTGCGGGCAAGGCCATCATGGACGTGGAGAAGTACGACCTGGTGTAATGAGCTGGACACCTCGCCCCACCTGTACTGAGGGGACAGTCCCCCGTGTTCAGGGGACTGTCCCCTGAACACGGGGGACTGTCCCCTCAGTACAGGTGGGGCGCAAACGTACTAGAATGTGATGCAAACATACGCATGGACACGCGGAGGTCTGCCATGAGAATACACAGCAGGATGGCTTCTATTGTATGGAAGGTCGTGTTGCTTGCGTTTGGCGCATACGGTCTGCTCGACGGCTCGGGAATACTTGCCGGTGCGTACGAACCGGGCTTTCCCCACATGTTTACCAACGTGTCTAACCTCTTTGCGTGGGTATACTTCCTGCTTGCGGTGGTCTGGCTCGTCAGGCATCGCGAGAACGAGGATGCCGTGACCTTTGCCCCGCAGGTTAAGTACACGGCCACCATCTCTCTGCTCATAACCATGCTCATTGCCCACTTTTTGCTCTTTGACGCCATGTTCCAGGACGGTCAGCTCGTGTGGCACCTGGTGTTTTTGCATTATTTGGTGCCCATCATGTCACTTTTGGATTGGGCGTTGTTCGACCAGAAGGGGCGGATGCCGGTGTGGGGTCCCCTCGTGTGGCTGTCGCTGGCTGTGGTCTATCTGGTAATCGTGTTGGTGGGTGCCGGTCCGCTTGGGATGGATCTGGGTGGCGGCACCACCGCGGACATCACCCGCTATCCCTACACCTTCCTGGACCCGGCAATCGCGGGCGTTGGCGGGGTCGCCGGCTTTTGCGTTGTGATGATTGTGGCCTTCGCCGTGCTGGGTTACGTGTTGTTTGGCATAGACCGCCTCATGGGGAAGGCCGCTCGCAACTAGGGGAGCGCGCGGGTTATTTCAGGTCAATCCAGAATGTGGGTCGAGGGTCCGACGATGGGGGTAGACGCGGGGGACTGTCCCCCGCGTCTACCCCTGTTCGGTTCACAGGTTTCTGTATTGAGCCGTTATTGCCTAACGCTTCCTAGGGACGGCGGAAGAGCAACGTTGCGCCCATGCCAGCAGCCAGAGCAATGACGCTTGCCCCAATCGCAATCCACCCGGATGCCGTGTTTGCGGTGGGTTGGGCGTCTTGCCCGCCAAACGTCATGCCGTCCGGCAGGGTGGGACCGCCGGTCGGCGGCTGGAAGTCCCCATCCGGACGCGCGAAGTTGCCGTCCGGCTGTTGGCCGTCATCCTTTTGCGAGTCATCACCCTGCTGCTGGTCGCCACCCTGCCCAGAGCTATCGTCCTGCTTTGGGCTGCCGCCCTGCTGCGGGCCGCCGCCGTTGTTGCCCATCGATCCCATGCTTGAGAGCTCGATGCTTGAGGCGTCTACCAGCGCAGACGAGTCCTCCTGTTGACCCTCCTCCGTGGAGGGAATGGTGCCGTCTAGCTGACCCTGCACGCTCTGGGAGCGCAGGTCGCAGAAGGCGCGCAGCGTGTCCACGCCAGTTTGGAACTCCTCGTAGGTGCAGAACTTGGAGGGGTCACGCTCCACGAAGGGGGCGATGAGAGCTTCCGTCTGGTCGATTATGGCCTGTACGTCCACCTCATTAAGGAACTGCTGGTAGAGCTCGTGGTATGCCTGCGTGTACTGCTCGTCCGAGAAGATCCAGTCAACCATGGGTCGGCTGTCGGAGCTTCCAAAGCCATCAAAGCTCATTGGATTGTTGTTGGCGTCGTTATCCGGCGAGTTGGATTGCTCGCCAGAGAACGAGGGCGCGTTGCCGCCGCTGGGGGGTTGCGGCATCTCGCCATCGCTGGGCATTTGCGGCATATCACCGTTGCCGGGCATCTGCATCCCCTGGGGCATCTGAGGCATGTTGCCGCCATCCTGACCTTGGGACTCCTCGCCGGACGCATCGTCGTCGGAATTGTCGTCAGTCTCTCCCGCGGTTTCGTCCTGCTTCGCAAAACCGCCAAAGCCACCAAAGCCCATTCCCGAGGACGTGGGGTCGTCGATGGGTGCGTTGACCGTTGCCGTGGCATCTCCGCCGTTGAATCCGCCAAACGCAAGGTTGTAGTCCCAGGGAATCATGGACAGCTTGCCGTCGTTCTCGTGGAGATAATAGTTGTGCACCATGCTGCCCGTGTAGGAGTCGCCGTTGCACACGTAGTCGTGCACCACGAAGTAGCGCAGGACCTCGTCCATGTCGAGCACGTCCTGCAGGTCCTCGCCTGCACTCAGTTTGCGCAGCGACTCGATGAGTCGGCTTTTGTCCGCCTTTGTAACGTCGGTCTTGGCGTTGTTGAAGATGTTCTCATAGCTGTCGGGGTCATCGTCGATGTACTGAAGCTTGACGTAGGAAGAACCCATGCCGCCGCCGGGCCCGCCACCCACGCCACCGGATGTCGAACCGTTAGAATTGGCGCCAGGGAAGCTGGGACGCCCGTCCTGCGTGGTGTCGCTCTGCGCGCTCGCGTCCGCCTTGCTGTCCGAGTTTGCCTTGCTATTCGAGCCTGCCTTGGTGTTCCCAGTCGCCTCGGTGTCCGTGTCCGACTCCTGAGCTTGGTTCTGCTCGTCCAGGAAATCGTCCATGTTGAACTCGCGACCGTTTCCGCGACCGCCGCCAAAGCTCATGCTGTCCGGTTTGTACAGGTCGCCCGTGTCGTTGCCATAGACGCGCTCCAAGAAAGAGTCCTCCACGCCCTCCACGGCCAGGTACAGTCCCCAGTCTTCGCCGTTTACCGTAATGTTGGCGTAGCTGGCCAGTGGTGCGTCCACGCCAAACGCTCCCATCATGCGATAGGTGAGGTAGTCCTTCATGTAGGTGTTGTCTTGGATGAGATTGTTAAGGCTGAGCTTGTCCAGGCCATGGTAGGTCCGCGCCGACTCGTACTGGTCGAACTCGACCTTAAAGCTGTAGCGTTCGCTGTCGAGCTGCGACACGTTGCGCAGCGAGGTGTTGCCCTTGGCACGAATCGCCACGTTCTTGTACGACTCGCCGTCCACTACCACCGTGCAGGTCGCATACTCCTCGTTCTCGCAGTTCTGGATAAACTCGTCCCAGTTGTCCATAGCGATGTCGATGCTGTGGACCTTATCGGTGCTGAACAGCGTCTGCTCGTAGCCCATGTCATGGCCCGAGACCTGCTCGGTCGTGGCGCCCAAGGCATACATCGCCGTGCAAATTATGCAGGCAACGACCATGCATGCCGCGCACACGATCCCTATCCGCTTGCTCGTGGACATCGCTTATCCCAGGTAGTCACCGTTGTAGCTCACCAGCGCAGCATCGGCCACACCGGGAAGCGCCGCCAGATCGTTTACAAAGGAGGTGTCATCCGTGCGCAGGCGCACCTCCACGTTGAGCTCCACCGATCCGGCACGTGCCGTCTTGCTCTTTACCACGACCTTTTGGCACTGCTCGCCAAGCAGGTCGCACGCCGCCTGCTCGGAGGCGGCATCGACGCAGCGAATGACCACGATGTAGGGGTTGAGGTGCGGCTTCTTGTTGACCATTACCAGCAGCATGATGCCAACGAGGAGGCTTCCCACCACCGCGAGCGGGATGAGGCCTGCGGCCAGCACGATGCCAACGGCGATGGACCAAAACAGAAAGGCAATGTCCAGCGGTTCCTTAATGGCCGTGCGAAAGCGTACGATGGAGAGGGCGCCCACCATGCCCAGCGACAGCACCACGTTGGAGGTTACCGCAAGAATGACCAGGGTGGTGATCATGGTAAGGGCCACGAGCGTGACGCCAAAGCTCGAGGAGTACATGACGCCCCTAAAGGTGCGTTGGTATACCAGGAAGATGAACATGCCCACCAGGAAGGAGAGCACAAGCGCGATGGCCATGTCCATCAGGCTCACGCTTGCCATGTTCTCCAGGAAGCTCGTTTTAAAGATGTCGTTAAACGTCATGACACTGCCTTTCTAGTCGTATGACCTGCAAATTGCGTACTTCGAGAATGACGTGGTGCGCCGGGCGCCCAGCTGAACGGCGTCGCGCACCACGGAGGGGAGGAAGTCATCCCACTTGACCTCCAGGATTATGGGGTCGCCCGGAACGGGCACCGTGGGTACCTGTGGATTGAGAAAGTCGGTCGAGGCGAGGCCGGTGCGTATGTTGCGGTCGATGGTCACACGCACGTTGCCCGCCGGATAGATAAACGGCTCGCGCACGTAGTCCACGATGGTGCGGGGGCGAAGGCCCAGGCAGGCCATGTCGGCGGCAAGCGCGCGCACCAGGGGTCGCTTGTCGAAGGCCATCCAGGACGTGTTGCCGTCCACGATGGACTGGGCCTCCTCTGCCGTGAGCTCGCAGGAATCCTTCGTGCCCAGATCGTGCTGCTTTGACTTGCGCTCCAGATGGATGAGCGAGGCGTCGCCGTCGTACAGGCGGATGCGCCACTTCTGGCGCTTGTCAACGCCGTCCAGCTTCTCGCGCAGGGCCTTGTCTGCGCCATTGTCGAAGTAGACGCTGCGTATGCCGTAGCAGCCGTCTCTCGCGTGGGGGTCGAGCATGCCAACCACCCCCATGCGCTGCCGGATGACGATGGCGTCTGCCGGCCCAATCTCGTGCTTCCATTCATGTCGCCAACGCATAGCGCTCCCTTCGTGTTATGCATTGAGCGAATCATGGCACGAAATAGGGCGCGTACCAACGCACGCGCCCTTACATCCATTAACCATAAAGCTGTCTGAAGCAATATGCACTGGGGGGACAGTCCCCTGCGTTTAGGGGACTGTCCCCTAAACGCAGGGGACTGTCCCCCCAGTGCAGGTGAGGTCAGGGGGTGGGGGTGTTGCCAAGGTTGGCGATCGCCGGAGGTATCCCGCCGCTCACGAGCTGGTGGAGGAAGTCGGGGCCCAGCGTCTGTTGCATCGCGACCATCTGTTCGAGTCTGTCCCGGCGCATCTGCTGTGGAATCCCAATGGGTGACAGCTCACCGGTGCCGACCGTTCCCTGCTTTGCGGGTACGAGCTGCACGTCTATGAGCCTGCCCTCGTGCTCGACGGACACTATCGTAAACTCGTGGCCCGGGACGTGCTGGCCCTGAATTCCCATCACGTCCACCTTGCCGCTCAGCGTGTGAGGCAGCTCGTCGGCGATTACGCACATCCAGGGCAGGTTATTCTCCGCAACGGTCTTGTCGCCAAGGTAGGCCGCCCTCAGCGCACGGCGCACCACGGCCACACCGTCGCCCTCGCCCTTGGCGACCCGCACGTAGAGCACGGGAACGGTGTCGTGCGTGAGGATTTTCTCGTAGGCGCCCACGACCGCACATTCCGCGATGCCCTTTTGGGATGCGATGGCGGCCTCCACGATACCCGCATCAAACCTCATGCCATCGTTGTTTGCAAAGAAGCGGTTGGCGCGGCCCACAAAATGGAGGTCGCCCGCCTCGTCCGCACGCACGAGGTCGTTGGTACACACATAGGACTCGCCCTCGATGAGCTCAAGCTCAAAGAGCACCTGATCGCCTAGGCGACCGCAGCTGTTGGAGGGTGACGAGAGGTACAGCGTGCCAGTATGTGGCTCGCCGTCAATCGCATGGAACTCGCCCGTCTCCTCGTCGCGGATGCGCACGGACACGCCCTCAAGTGGCCGGCCTATGCCATGGTCGGTCCCGTCGAATGTCGCCAGGGTGTTTGCGGCACCGCACTCCGAGAGGCCGTAGCCGTTTACGATTTGGGAATCGCCGCCATGAGCGCGCACAAACTCCCTAACGCGCCTCAGTTGGTCGGCCGACGTGGGGCTCCCGCCAAACACGATCATCTTGAGTCCGGACAGATCCAATCCCTTGACCTTGGGGTTTGTCATGAGCTCCTCAAACATCGTGTATGACGCAAACAGAGCGTTAATCTTGTGCTTCTGGATCTTGAGCAGGGCGTTGGGCGAGACGAGGAAGTCCATCGAGCCATGGAACAGCCGCATCGTGGCGCCGGAGGCAAGCGAGATGTACACGATGTTTATTAAGCCGGTGGAAAACGAGATAGGCAGGGACCACAGGACCACGGTGCCCGTGCCCAAGAGCGAGAACCGCTCGTCGGCGAGCAGGCGTGCCGCGGTGGTGTTGAGTCCCACGTCGGAGAGCGGAATGGGCTTGTGCGTGCCCTTGGTGGTGCCTGACGAGTGGACGATGACCGCAGCCTCGTCGTTGGCGCCATCGCCGTAGGCAATGGGAGTGGCTGCGTATTTGGCCAGCAGGTCGCCCATAAAGAGGACGCCGGGCATGGCCCGTAGCTGCTGATAGTTGCGCATGAGCATGTCGTGGGCGCGCCTGGTGGGGCAGGGCACCTGACGACTGGTCTCCACCACGATTATGTTGTGCAGGCCAAGCTGGGGACGGTGCAGCAAGATCTCGTGCAGGACGCCTGGCCGCACCATGGCATCGGGCAGCACAAGGTCGGTGATGCCCTCGACCTCCACCGCCCGCAGGAGCCACTTTACGGCGATGAGGTCGTCGGGAAATATCGCCGACACCGACACGCCCAGCATGTTGAGCGCCAGGAACGTAAAGACCGACATCACCGACTGGGAGCAAACCAAGCCTACGCGTGAGCCGCGCTCCTGGGTAATGCCTAGCCCGCTAAACACCTCGGCATAGCGGTCCTGCCACCGGAAGAGCTGGCGGTAGGTGTAGTCGCGGTTAATGTCGGCGATGGCAACGGCGTCAAGCCGCTCGTCGCTCTCGTTGAGCGCGCGAATGTACTGCCACGCCTTTTGGCTGGTGGCGATGTCTGTGGCCATCATGCGTCCTTTCCTCGTGAGGACTTGCACCCGTTAGCGCCGCGTCTGGCGACGCTGGATTGGGTCGAGCTCCTGGGGAAGGCCCGCCCACGTGCCTGGGACGTTGGTTGCCGGAACAAGGCGCACGTCTGCGAGCCTGTTGCCTGCGTACACGGGTATCACCTGGTAGCGGTAACCGCTTACGGACCCAGTCATAATCTGGTGCACGTCTACCTTGCCGGTTGGCGTGCGCGGAATGTTGGCGCAGATAACGCACTGGCCGGGCAGGTTGGTTTGGGAGATGGTGCCATCGCGCACGAAGGCGCCCACCAGCGCGTCGTGGATCGTCTGCAGGGCCAAGGGTCCCTGGGTGGTGCAGGTCACGTACAACACGGGAACCGTGTCGTGCATAAACTTGTCGTACTCGCCGGCAAGTCCTGAGGCCACGATGCCGGGCTGCTTGGCAACGGCCGTCTCCACGAGGCCCGCGTCAAAGCGCACGCCCTCGTTGTTCACAAAGTACTTGTTCATGCGACCCACGTAGGTAAGGCTGCCGTCCTCGTTGAGGTCCACCAGGTCGTAGGTGTTGAGCCAGCGCTTGCCGTCGATCTCCTCAACGGAGAAGAACTCGACGTCGCCCAGCCGTTCCGAGCTTACCGAAGGAGTGCTCACGCATAGCACGCCGCGGCGTGGCCCCTCGTCCAGCTCGTGGTAGGTGCCGTCGTCCTCGTCGAGGATGCGCACCTCCACGCCGGGCAGGGGATAGCCTATGGTGTCGTCGTCGCGATCGGCGCCAGAGACGATGATTGCGCCTCCTGCCTCGGAGAGGCCGTAGCCGTTAACGATGCGGGCCTCGCTGCCGCACTCGCGCAGGAACTCGTTGAGTCGACGGCGCTCGTTGGCCGACAGGTACTCGCCGCCCATGATGGGCATGCGCACGCTGGACAGGTCGGGGCGTACGGGCTCTTTGGAGCACATGTCCAGGATAAACGGAGACAGGAGCGCGTAGTTTATTCCATAGAGCGAAAATGCCTGGGAAGCGTTTGGATTGGCTATGGCAAAGGGGACGCTGGCGACCTGGGCGCCCAGCGCGAGCGGCAGGTGGAGCATGTCGACCATGGCGTAGGAGCCAGACAGGTCCAAGTTGAGCAGGCACACGTCGCCTGGCCCCACGTCTTGTGCGAGCTCGGAGCGCATAACGCGGCATGCCGCCTCGTTGAGGCCGCGGTCGGAGAGCGGAATGGGCTTGTGGATGCCGCAGGTGGTGCCCGAGGTGTGCACGATAACGGCCGCGTCGTCGTTTGCGCCCGTGGCATAGGCAATGGGCGTCGCCTCGTACTGCCTGAGGAGGTCGTCCATAAAGAGCAGTCCCTGCGTCTGCTTGAGCGCGCGATAGTTTTGCACGCTCAGGGCTTCTAGCGCGTCGTTGCCCAGACGCCCGCCGTAGGGGCTCTTCATAACGATGATGTTGCGCAGGCCCAGGCGCTTTCGCTCGGCCAGCACGCGCGTGATGAGGTTGGGCTGGGCATAGAGGTCAGAAATGATGAGGTCGGTGATCTTCTCTCGCTCGATGGCCCTAAACAGGCCATCCACGTCGGTGAGCTCCAGGGGCGACAGCATGCTCGCCGACGCGCCCACCATGTTGAGTCCGTAGAAGGCAAAGGATGGCTCCAGGGCCGAGGCGCCAAGCATGCCTACGCGCGAGCCTGCCGCCTCGCCAATGCCAAGTGCCGAGTAGACCTCGGCAAAGCGCTCCCACTTGCGAAACATCTGACGGTAGGTGTAGGTTCTGCGGTTGTCTCGCAAGGCCACCGCGTCGAGCCGCTCCTCGCTTGTGGTGTTGAGCTCGTGGATAAGCTGCCAGCTCTTCTGCTCGATAATCTCGTTGCTCTCCATGCGCTCGGTAATGCGGGCAAGCCGCTCCGCCTGCTCGTCTGTGGGCGTGTACCGCCTGATGCGGGCAACGGCCTGCTCCTCGAACCATGCGAGCATGCGGTCAATGGCGTCAATGCTCTTGGGATGCGTTGGGTCGGCGCACATAAACGTGTGGCCAAGATTGGCCTCGCCGTAATACACCAGCTTCGTGGTCTTGCCGGCATCCTTGAGGGCCTTGTGGTACATGATCGAGTAGTTGTTGAGAAAATCGCCACGGCTCGTGACCAAAAACGCCGGCGGCAGGTTTCGTATGATCTCGTGATGCTCGGGGTTCATGAGCTTGGAGAACTTTGGGCTCGCCCGCTTGTTGCCGTAGAACTGGTCGGCGAGCAAGAGGCCCAGCGGGTCGTTGAGGTTGGTGTAGAACATGCCGGATATGAGTCCCACCGCACGGAAGTCCATGCGGGTTGGCTCGTAGCCTACGGCATCCTGCAGGTGCTTTGAGTGCTTCATGGCCGCGGTGTAGATGGCGAGGTAGGCGCCCGCGCTGTCTGCCGTGAGGAAGATGCGGTCGAAGTCCACGTTAAAGTCCATCATGTGGCTGGCGATGGCGTCCATGCCTGCGCACACGTCGTCGAGCTGCTCGATTACGTTGGCACGCGGGGCCAGACGGTACTCGATGTTGAAGACGATGTAGCCACGGGAGGCCAGCACGTGCCCATAGGCGCGCGACATCTTGCGGTCGCCCAGGACTAGGCCTCCGCCGTGGATGTTTACGATGATGGGCAGCTCCTCGTTCTTGTCTCTTTGTGGCACGAAGACGTCCATGGCAAGGGCCACCTCGGACTTGTTCATGTAGGGCCGGTTGAGTCGGTCCTCCACCTCGTACAGGGCCCCGGGTATGTTGTTGGGGTCGTAGTCCATGCTCCCTACGGCGTCCTCGATGCCCGCGCCCTGAACCCGCTCCAGGATGATGCGTATGAGCTCGCGGCGTATTGACTGGTCAAGTCGTGTGTTGCGGCGTGCCATGGCGGCTAGTCCTCGTAGAAGTAGTCCGTGTTCGAGGCGCCAAAGAGGCTCCCGAACAGGCTGCCCAGGTAGTTGCTCGTGGGCAGCATTCCCACGCCAGGCGCCTGCTGCTGCATTGGCTGCGGGGGCATGGGCATCTGCTGGCATCCAAAGCCGGGCATGAACGCGGCGGGGGCAGCGGGTTGTGCGGTGTTGTCGCCTGCTGGCTGATCCTGCTGCTCGGCCTCACCGTCCTGCTCGGTCTGGGTGTTCTCGGGCGCTGCGTTGGGGTTGGCTGCGGCCCGTGCGGCCTCGCTCTGGGCGAGCAGGTTCTTGAGGAAGGCAATCGCGTTTTTCAGCGTGTTCTCGTAGAGGTCATAGGGCTGTGGAGCCGGAGCATACGGGGCTGGGATGCCCTGCGCTGCGGGAACCTGGGCTCCGGGGGCAGCCTGTGCGCCAGGAGCGGCCTGTGCGGGGAAGGGCACAGCAAACGGGAAGGTGGGCATGGCCTGGGCCTGCATGCCAGGCATGGGGAAGTAGGGGAACGCCGGCTGCTGTGCTGCGGGATTCTGCTGTCCTTGCGGCATGGGAGGAACCTGCGGCATCTGGAACTGCTGCTGGGCCGTGGCGCCTTGGGCTTGGGGTGTTGGCGCGGCTGGGACGAACGGCATAAGGGGAATGAGGGACATGATCGGCATGCCCTGCGGGCCTTGGGCAAAGCCCGGGACGCACGGCTGCTGTGCGGCGGGGAAGGGCGTGGCCTGCGGCTGTGCGGCGGGGAAGGGCATGCCCTGCGGCTGTGCCATCGGGAAGGGCACGGCCTGCGGACCCTGGGCAAAGCCCGGAGCGCCCTGCGGCTGCGCCATGGGGAAGGGCATGCCCTGCGGCTGGTTCATCTGCTGGCCAAACTGTGTCATGATCGTGACTCCTTTCTCGAGGACCTTTCTCTTTTGCTTGGTGTTTCCTGTCGTATACCATGCGTGCGCGCCTGGTATAAACCAGAGCACCATTTGCGCGTACGTCACTTCCAAGTTGTCAAGCTCGTCGGGGATGCCGGCCTGCAGGAGCATCGCGTCACTGGCACGGCTCAGCCTCACGTCAACGAGCCGTGTGGCCTCTCGTACGGGCGCCACTTGGAAGAGCCTGCCCCTGCCGCTCGACTGCGCGGCGCGCACGTCCACCTTGCCCGCGGCGTTGCGCGGAATCGTATCCACGATTACGCACTGGGAGGGCAGGTTGGTCTTTTGGAAGGCACCGTCGGTGACGAAGACCGCAACGAGGGCGTCGCGTACCATGTTTTCGCCCGTCGCGGCCGGTCCGTCCACCTGCACGTAGAGCACGGGGACCGTGTCGTGGATTGTCTTGTCGTAGTGGGGCGCTATGGCGCATGCCCTCACCTGGGGCTGTGCCGCAATGGCTGCCTCTACGAGGCCCGCGTCAAAGCGTATGCCATCGTTGTTCACAAAGTATCGGTTCATGCGGCCCGCGTGCGTGAGGCTGCCGTCCTCGTTTACGCGCACCAGATCGAAGGTGTTGAGATAGGACTCGCCGTCAATCTGATCAAGCTGGAAGTAGGTCGTGTCACCAATGCGCCCCACGCTCACGGAGGGCGAGCTCATAAACAGCACGCCTGTGCGCGGGCCATCATCCAGGTCGTAGTAGACGCCTTCGTCCTCGTCGAGGATCTTTACCTTTATGCCGGGAAGCGGATAACCCATGGCATCGTCGGTGCGCTCGGCCGAAGCCACGATGCAGGCCCCGCCTCCTTCGGAGAGCCCATAGCCAATGGAGACGCCCGTCTTGGCACCCAACCGCGCCATGGTGGCGTCGTAGCGCCGCTTGGCGGCCGGTGACACATAGGCCCCGCCCACGAATGCGACTTGGACGCTGGAGAAGTCGGCCTGGCAGGTGTCCAGCGCGTCGAGCACGAAGGGCGTGGACAGCAGCACGTTGATGTCGTAGTGCTTTACCGCCTCAAGGTAGTACGGATTGAGGCAGTCCAAGAACAACGTTGCAATCGTGCCGCCCGCAACCAACGGCAGATGCACCATGTTGACGAGCGAGTACGCCGCTCCCAGATCCATGGTCATCAGGGTTCGCAGGTTGTGGTGCAGGAATCTCCACTCCTCGCGGCGCAGGATTCGGCGTGCCCCCTCGTTTACGCCTGCGTCCGACAGGGGCACGGGCTTGTGGACGCCCTTCGTCGTTCCCGACGTGTGCATAACAAAGGCGGCGTCGTCTGGCTCTGTGTCGTAGGCGATGGGGTGGCCCGCATGGCGTATGAGCAGGTCGTCCATGAGCTGCGCCCCGGGCAGGCCGCGCAGGGTCTCGCGCTGCATCCTCATGTACGGCAAGATGATGCGCGGCGTAAAGGGGCCTGCGAGCCTGGTGCGCAAGATTACGATGTTGCGAATGCCCATCTTCTCTCGCCTTGCCATCAGGTAACAGAAGAGGTCCCGTGGCATGAGGAAGTCGGGTACCACGATGTCGGTAACGTGCTCCTCGGCAACCAGGCGTTCCAGGCACTGCGTATCGAGGAAGTCCATGAGGGTGATGAGTGACACCGACGCACCGCACATGTTGAGGGCGTAGAGCGCGATGACGGGCTCGGCTGACGACGAGCCAAACAGCAGGACCCGGGCGTGACGCTCTCCCGTCATCCCCAGTGCGCTAAACACCTCGGCGTAACGGTCCCACATCGCAAACATCTGCCGATAGGTGTAGGTGTGACTGCCGCCAATGAGCGCGGGTGCATCCAAATACTCGTCGCTCGCCGAGTTCAACTGCCGGACGAACTGCCAGGCCTTCTGCTGGATGATGCCGTCGTCGTCCATAACCTTGTCTAGCGGCAAGGGGTTCGTTGAGACGTTCTTTTGGGACATACCAACACCTCGTAGACGATCGCCATATTTGTAATACATATTACAACATGGATAAACTACGACACTGTGTCGTTTATATTACAGGCAAGATATTTTCGACGCCCACCCGTGCTGAGGGGACAGTCCCTTCAGCACGGGTGGGCGACTTCTCAGCCTTGCATGTCCTCAAACGTCGACCGGTCGACGTCGCCCAGCGCGCATCCCGAGTCGAATACACCAATCATGATCGACCCCACGCGAAAGCACGTCACCACGTAGTCGACAACAATGCTAAAGGCAGTGGCCATGGCGAGCGCCTCGGCGGGTATCCCCAGCTTGGCAAACATCAGACCAAAGCATACGATCATGCCACCTGGCACGGGAGGTGCCACCATGGAATACAGAAAGCACAGCAGCGCCATGCGCACATACCACGTGAGGTCTGCTCCCAAGCCATACATCTGCATGCAGTGCATCATGAGCGCGACCAACATAAGAATCGTGGGCGGCTGGCAGAGCACCATGCCCAGCGGGATGCCAAACGACGTTTGCTCCTCGCCAACGCCCAGCTCGTCGCGGCATCCAGAGACCATGGCGCCAAACGCGGCGCATGAGGAGGCGGTGGTGAGTCCCAGCGTCATGGCGGGTCGCACGGCCATGAGGATCTTTTTTATCGGAATGTGAAAACGCAGGCTCGTGTAGGCGATTCGTAGGCCAAAGAACACCACGACCAGCACGATAACCAGCAAAAACGGCAACCAGGCCGTGAGCAACGTCATAAAGGTACCCGACCAGACCTGCGAAAGCACCATAACAAAGATAAAGGCGGGAAGCAGGCGACAGAGCTGCTCCATAAGGAACTGCGCAAGCGCGTTGAGCTCCTCGATTCCCTTGCGCACGCCGCTGCACGCGTTGCCCAGCACCAGCGCGGCGATGCCCACGAATACGCCCAGGATAATGATTTGTGACGTGTTGCCATCCGCAAATGCCCCGACCACGTTTGTGGGCAGCAGGTCGATGATCATTTGTAGCAGATCCCCAAAGAAGTCCCCTGAGTCCCCTACGCCCTGCGTGCTGAGCGAGAAGAAGGGGATGCACACCACGCAGGCAAAGAGGGTGGCCAAGCCGTTGTCGCGCAGGAACCTTCCCACGAGCGACTTTCCGCTGCGACCGAGCGCGGTCACGTCACCGATGCCGCAAACCCCCCAGGCAACGGTGAGAAAGATGAGGGGGCCGGCAAGGCCGCCCAGCATGGCCAGGAACACGTCGAACAGGGGCGTGACGAACTTCTCCAACGCATAGGTGCGATCTGTTTGGGAAAGGAAGAAGTTGCCCATAAGTGAGATTGCCAGGCCAAGCAGGAACGCGATGAGAATCTGCGCAAGCGAGCTGAGGGGCGGGCGCGGACGCGTGAGCGTGACGATGTTGTAGCCACCACGATAGGAGTAGGTTGGCGTGAACCCGGAGGCCCCCAGCATGGATCGCGCGAAGGACGCGTACTCATCGTCGTTGTACGTGTCGATGCCGCGGGGGTCAAGACGCTCGCCCCGCACAGCCACCGACATGCTTGGTTTGCCAAACCACTTTCCCGCCTTAATCGTTGCGGGAACGCCATCGCCATAATGCTCGCGCCACATGAGCAGTACGTTCTCGAAGGAGTATTGTCCGGTTATTGCCTCGCGTTTGCTCATGCCCGTTTCCACAAGAAACGTGCCAACCATCGCGCTCGCGCGCTCTATGCCCCTGGCGTCGAGCAGCAACTCTTCTTTCATGGCGATTCCCATCCTACGCATGCATTGCAGGGAATAATGATAGGTTCGTTTTTTCGATGATGGGTATTCCGTCATTCGTTGGTAACGGTAGCGACGTTTGCTTGGGGGACTGCCCCGAGCACGGGGCTCGTGCGCAGGTCTTGCTTTTTGGAAAACTGCGCGCATCACGATTGCAAAGTCTGCTAGAATACATCCTTGCGTTACGGGACGTGGCGCAGTTTGGTAGCGCGCACGGTTCGGGACCGTGAGGCCGCTGGTTCGAATCCAGTCGTCCCGACCAGAGCATCCGCAGGTCAGAGGGTTGTTCCTCTGGCCTGTTTTGGTATTTGGGTCCCGCTTTGGCCCTTTCTCGGTCCATTGAGGATGCCAGACGGCTTAGGCTCCTAGGCCCAAGCCAAGAGGTCAACCTTGGGCCCATGCAATTAGTGTAAAGTCGATCGCGCCAGCGCGACGGAATCCTGCGGTTATATGACATTGAGCCTTTTGACTTTGCACTAGCTAAAATAGCTAGTGCAAAGTCAAAAGGCTCAATGTCATATAACCGCAGGATGCGGGAAGAACCGGCCCGACGACTTTGCACTAATCGCACGGCAACTGCACGTGACGGAAGCGTGTCTCCCCACAATTACTAGATATTGCGAGAGTCTGTTTCCGGACGAGTATGGAAACATTATTGACTTTGCACATGTGTACAAAGAAGAGGATGCATGGTTCGAGAGTGTCGTCTAGCTTCCGGAGGTAGAGGCCAGGCTGCTAGAGGCAAACGGTTGAGGAAAGAGTTCGACGCGACATGGTGTCGCATTTGTTTCGCGACATCGTCGCGTCCTCTTTGGAAGAAACGTTGGAAAAAGGCTTTCGAGTGGCGCCGCGGGTCCCGAGGTGATTGCGCGAGTCTGACAAGAGTCGTATGAAAACGTTATACTTTTGCCATGAGCAAATCGGATAGTATTCGAGAATAGCACAGGGATCCGATTGGGAGACGAGGTACGACGATCGGCGTGTGGGCATCGATGCTTCGGGGCGGCCTCTCCCAGCCCAGGAATGCGGGCCTCTTCAAGATGTTCAACCTCATAGGTGTCGGCGAGCACGCAGGCTCCGGGGTGCCGGACATCCTCGCCGCCTGGGACGAGGAAGGCTACGACGCGCCCACCGTGGAGGAGCGCTTCGGCGCCGACGTGCCGGATCGCACGACTCTCACCCTGCCGCTGGTGGCGAGCTTAGGCACCAGCTTAGGCACCAGTGAACAAGCTGGTGACCAGGCCGAGCGACTCCTCGAGTTCTGCTCCGAGCCACGCAGCAAGGGTGAGATTCAACGACATTTGGGAATCAGCTCCGAGCGCTATGTGAGGCAAGAACTGATAAGGCCCCTCCTCGATGACGGTCGGCTCGTCCAGACCATCCCAGACAAGCCAAGGAGTCCCAACTAGCGCTACGTCAGGGCCTAATCACCGAAGCGGAAACATCGATTGCGTCGTCTGCAGGATGGCCGCGTGTACGTTTCCGAGCTGCGGCTTTCCGGCTTCGGGTGGCGCAGTGCAAAATGGACGCATTTGCACCGGAAGGCGCAACGCCTTTCGGACGGTTTGCAGGACTTGTCGCAAACGTTGCACTGAGATCTTCATCCGACCATTTCAGGTCGAGGAGGAGGCGTGCCCATTGCCCAAGAAATCGTTGACTGGGGCAGGTTCTCTATGGGCATAATGGAGACATAAGCCGCCCCCGAGGGGCGGCGAGAGCATCATCTACCGCGATTCCGATGGGTCGCACTATGAGAAGCGCGTGGACGCCAGGGGCCGCGAGGGCGAGCCCGTGTGCATCGACGACGAGATCCCGTTCGTGATTCCGGAGGGGTGGGCGTGGTGCAGACTAGAGAGCCTTCTATCGGATGTCATAGTTCCCATACGAGACAAGCCAACGAAATTGGACGGACCCATACCGTGGTGCCGTATCGAGGATGTCGAGGGACGCTATCTGTCACGCTCTCTGACCGGCAAGGGGGTTGACGAGGACACCATCCGACAGATGAATCTTAAGGTCTATCCGATTGGCACTGTTCTTTGCTCGAATAGCGCCACCATCGGGGTTCCTGCAATCATTCAGACGCCCTGTGTCACGAACCAGAGGTTCATCGGGTTCAAGCCCGCAATAGGCCTAGATGCCCCATACCTTTACCTGCTATTTCTTGCATTCAACAAGATCTTAACGACCGTCGGAACCGGCACCACCCACGCCTACATTGCCCGCGCCAAATTCGAGCAGCTGCTTGTCCCACTGCCCCCGGCAAGAGAGCAGTCGCGAATAGCCAGCGTTTTCGACGAGGTCGACCCCCTCGTCGACGCCTACGGCGCCCTCGAGGACGCCCGAGAGCGCCTGGACGCCGAGCTCCCGTCCCGCCTGCGCAAGTCCGTCCTGCAGATGGCCGTACAGGGCAAGCTCGTGCCGCAGGACCCCTCGGACGAGCCGGCGTCGGCCCTGCTGGGGCGCATACGCGCCGAGCGCGCGAAGCTCATAAAGGAAAAGAAGCTCAAGGCACCCAGGGGCGGCGAGTCCGTGATCTTCCGCGCTTCCGATGGCGGCCACTATGAGAAGCGCGTGGACGCCAGGGGCCGCGAGGGCGAGCCGCAGCGGATCGAGGTGCCGTTCGAGATTCCGGAGGGGTGGGCGTGGGCGCGTATGTCAACGCTCTGTGATTTCGGCAAGTGCGTGAATGTCGAGTATGATGCCGTAATTCCAGGCACTTGGAACCTAGACCTCGAAGATCTTGAGAAAGATTCGGGGCGTATACTCCAGAAGAAGAGAAAACGGGCGGGTGAGAAAGGTAGCACCAAGCATGTTTTCTCTGCGGGAATGGTTCTTTATAGCAAGCTGAGGCCATACCTCAACAAAGTAGCGGTAGCCGACGAGAATGGAGTGTGCACATCAGAGATACTTCCTCTGGCTTTTAATGGTGTAACGTCGGAGTTTGCGCAAATTGTTCTCATGGCACCGTTGTTCGTTGATTACGCTAAAGCTCATTCGTACGGAGTAAAAATGCCGAGACTAGGCACAACTGACGGGGCAAACTTTCTTGTGCCGATACCGCCAATTCCAGAACAAAAGCGCATTGTGGAGGTCATGACCAATTACCGGAAATTCACCAATCAATAATAATGCCAGTTGCGGTGTGCTGCATTGAGGCGGTGTAACGCAGACAGACTATGGCTGCTTATCAGAGCCGTTTCATCGACCTCTTCCACCCATAGTGGACCTCAGGCTCCTCTGGGTCGTCCTCCCAGTCCTGCGAGTCGTCGTAGACCAGATCCTCCCAGGAGTCGCCCATGCCTATGGTGATCATCTCGGAGAACCATGCTCCCTTGTCGAGTACGAGACAGCCGCCTCTGGCAAGCGCGAACACGATAGCCTGCGTATACGCTCGCTCCATTATGGCAGTCCCGTCCTCTGTGGCGGTGACGTGGCCGTTCACGAGCATCACACCCGCGACGTCCGCACCGATGTCGCACCAGCTGGGCTCCTCGTCCACGCCGTCGACGCGCAAAGCGTCGGGATCGGCCTCCGCAACCGCGAGCACGCCGAACTCCTCCGTGTCTCCCTCGTCGTTTATGATTAGGTCCCTCAAGGCGGTGGTGACATCGATCGGCGCATCCCCAGCATGTATCCTGACGGTGCCCCAGGCTACATCGTCCCTCGCGACGATGACGGCTTCGAGGGCCGTTATAGTTCTTCCAACGACGTCTCTGAGCAGCTTGATTCCATGGGTACCCATGGAATAGTCAGCATCATGTCCCAACCGTCGATGACGTGGGCTACAAATGGCGTGTTGGTCGTCCTCCTGAGCAAAGGGTGCGCGTTCGACTTTAGACCCCTCAGGGGTAGCCTCAAACAGATACCTTCCGTGGCCTCTCGAATCTGTAACTGTCTTTCTATCCGGCATCTTTGGTGCCTCTCGCCCATCGATGAGTTCATTGACATGTTGTTCGAAACCATAATACCGTGCCTCTTCACCAGCGACTAACCAGACAATCCTCCATGTCTGACGAAAGGAGTCTTGCATGGAGGATTACGAAGCCTACTTGGCAGAAAAGGGATTCTCTTCCCACACTATCAACTCTTACCTGTTCACCATCCGCCAGATGCGTGAGAGGATTGGTGGGAATCCCACGAACGAGGACCTGCTCGGCCACAAGGACTGGCTTGCCGCGAACTTCGCCGCCAAGACGGTCAACTTGCGCATCACAGCCATCAACTCGTATCTCGACTATATAGGCCATGCCGGCATCCGGCTTAAAGGACTGCGCATACAGCAGAAGCCCTATCTTGATAACGTGATCAGCCAGTCCGACTATGAGCTGATGCGTGACTCGCTACTGCGCGACAACGAGCTGTTCTGGCACTTCGTTGTGCGCTTCCTCGCCTGCACGGGAGCGCGCGTCAGCGAGTTGCGTCAGTTCACGGTGGAATCGGTACAAGCTGGACACCTTGACATCGTCTCCAAGGGCCATAAGCTCAGGCGCATCTACATTCCCACGAGCCTGCAATGCGACGCTGCCAGATGGCTGGAAGAGATTGGACGAAGGCAAGGCTATGTGTTCTCTTCGAAGAATGACAACCCGATGACCGCCAGGGGCATCTCAATGGGCCTAAAGCGCTTTGCTGCAAAATACGACATCGACCAGGACGTCGTCTACCCGCACTCGTTTCGGCACCGCTTTGCGAAGAACTTCATCGAGAGGAACCCGGACATCGCATTTCTTGCCGACCTCATGGGCCACGAGAGTCTCGAGACCACACGCGTATACCTGCGGCGCACCGCCTCGGAGCAGCGCGAGGCAGTTGACGCGACTATTGATTGGTGATGTAGCCAAGCAACATATCAATACAGCTACAGATACGTCTTTGCTCTTCTAGGGGCGGCAATGGTATGAGTAGCATACTCATACTTTTTGAATTAAGGGTGTTGCCCTTTATGGCGCCTTTATAGTCGCCGTTTTGCGCAGCAAAAGGTAACGCTCTCAGAAGGTAGTTCCTCAGCGTGTGCTGTACGTCATAGCAAGGAATAACGGAAACGATTGCTTCGTTGTGTACGGCATCAATGCCCAAGATACTGGTCTTGCCAATCGTCAACTTAAAACTCATTATCAGTGTGCCTGCAGGGCTCATTCCAGCTTTGAAACGCTCTGACATTGCTTCATCGCTAATTCTCTCCTTTGGCTCATAAATGGTTTTTGTGTCATCCATATCGGCGATGGAAAACCATGGATGTATCCCATTATTCCAATACCGCTCATCGTGTCTGCTTGGAGTCTTGCCAATTCTTAAACCAACTATTGTTGATAGCCTGCACCACGCCCACCCCTCCGGAATCTCGAACGGCACCTCGATCCGCTGCGGCTCGCCCTCGCGGCCCCTGGCGTCCACGCGCTTCTCATAGTGGCCGCCATCGGAAGCGCGGAAGATCACGGACTCGCCGCCCCTGGGTGCCTTGAGCTTCTTTTCCTTTATGAGCTTCGCGCGCTCGGCGCGTATGCGCCCCAGCAGGGCCGACGCCGGCTCGTCCGAGGGGTCCTGCGGCACGAGCTTGCCCTGTACGGCCATCTGCAGGACGGACTTGCGCAGGCGGGACGGGAGCTCGGCGTCCAGGCGCTCTCGGGCGTCCTCGAGGGCGCCGTAGGCGTCGACGAGGGGGTCGATTTGATTGAAGGTTCGCACAATTCGTTGCTGCTCGCGCACGGGCGGCAGGGGTATCTTCCATTGCTCAAGCGCGCGCGCGGGAAGATGCTTGATGGTAGTTCCAGTGAATTCGTGATCCAATGCATGTGAGTTAACAATCAGAGAAATGACGAGATGACAGTACTCTACTGCCAGAACACTAGGATTGCAGCGCACTCTATGAATCGCCTTCTGGTAGTACATTTCCTCGGCGGAATCCCAGATTGCACATCGTCCCGGCACGCCACCTTCGCATATCATAAGATCGCCGGGAATGAGTCTGAACTTATCCAGCTCTTCATCCCTGAACAGCATAGTTTTCACATCGGCAAGGTCGAATCTGTTCCATTGCACGTTGATATTTCCGAGATAAGGCTTCGGAGAGCCCTGGTTCTTTTGCTTATTAAGCATCTTTCCGAGTTGCACCTCGGCGACAGTGGTGAGCCTTACCCACGCCCAACCCTCCGGAATCTCGAACGGCACCTCGATCCGCTGCGGCTCGCCCTCGCGGCCCCTGGCGTCCACGCGCTTCTCATAGTGCGACCCATCGGAATCGCGGTAGATGATGCTCTCGCCGCCCCTTGGGGCGCGGATCTTCTTCTCCTTTATGAGCTGCGCGCGCTCCTTGCGAATGCGTTCCACAAGCACGGACGCGGGCTCGTCGGCGGGGTCCTGCGGCACGAGCTTTCCCTGTACGGCCATCTGCAGGATTGAGTTACGCAGGTCCCTAGCCTTCACTATCCACACCTCTTCCTGCTTCCAGGCGATTGCGCTCTTGTTGGATGAATTCCTGCAACTCCTCCTCTGTGGGGAGTGTGAGCATATATATGGAGGCGAACAATTGCTTGCTGTCCTTGAGGACCGAATATCGGGCCAGGGTCTCGCTCTTCTCTGAGCACAGCACGATGCCTATGGTCGGGTTGTCATCACTCGCCCTAAACAGGTCATCATATATGCGTACGTAGGTGTCCATCTGACCGATATCTTGGTGTGTGAGCTTGGTTGTTTTCAGGTCAATCAGAACGAAGCACTTGAGAACGTAGTTATAGAACACCAGGTCGATGTAGAAATGGTCGCTGTCGAGATCGACGTGCTGCTGACGAGCCACGAAGGCAAAGCCACGCCCTAGCTCAAGGAGGAATTCCTGCAGGTGATCAATGAGGGCTTGCTCAAGCATGCTTTCATGAAGCTCAGGGTTATCGTCGAGACCCGCAAACTCAAGCACGTACGGATCCTTAATAAACTCCTCTGGCTTTACCTGGGCAATCTTCTCCTGCGCCTCTTCAATGACTGGCTCTTTGTTAACGCTTTGCGCAAGCCGCTCATAATAAAACGTATTGATCTGTCGTTCCATCTGCCTGCTTGACCAATGTGCGCGTTCGGCTTCTCGCGCGTACCACTCCCTTTTGTCCTTGTTCTGAATGCGTAAAAGGGTGCGGTAGTGGGTCCACGTCAAATGCGTACGCAGTGCGTTCGCATTTGGATATGTGAGATACAGGCGTTTCATCAGCTGCAGATTGCGAACGCTAAACCCTGTTCCGAATTCTGCCTGAAGCCGGGAGGAAACGCTTTTGAGCGTGCCTTTGCCATAGACGCCGCGCGCTTCGCCGTCCTGTTCGTCCTCAACGATGGCGCGTCCTATGGACCAGTATGCCCGCACCATTTCCGAGTTGATTGCTCTATACGCACGCTGACGCGCGTCAACAAGGATTTCCCGTATCTCGTCGTAGAGATTCGTATTGACACCAGAGGACGGCGCTTCCCCTGGAACGGTAGCGCGAATCTCGTGCGAATCCAGATCTGAATGAATCGTGATGCTGCCCTTTCCCATATCTATACCTCCTCGATGCCGAGTATCGCACAGATGCGGGACAACATCTCCTCTATCTCTGCGTCGAGACGGGCGCGCTCTTCGCGATAGCCGCGGATGAGCTCGTCGGGAGGCAGGATGACCTCCTCCTCGTGGGGGTATCCGCACAGGTCGAGGTTGAGGCCGCCGGCCACCAGCTCGTCGACCGTGTAGCGCTTGGCCTTCGGGCCCTCCGGAAGCACGATCTCCCTGCGGTCGCCCCACCACTCCCGCACGTGGTCGAAGTGCTTTCCCAGCATCGGCTTGGTCTTCGAGAAGTGCTTGTAGCCCTCGGGCATGTCCATGCGGTAGAACCACACGCCGTCGCCCCGACCGGTGTTGTCAAAGAACAGGATGTTGGTGGTGATGGAGGTGTAGGGCGCGAACACGCTCTGCGGCATGCGGATGACGGTGTGCAGGTTGAACTCCTCCACGAGGCGCCGCTTGATCTCCACCTTTGCCGCGTCCTGACCGAACAGGAAGCCGTCGGGGATTATGACGGCCGCGCGTCCGCCGCGCCTGAGGCGGTAGAGGATGAGCGCGAGGAACAGGTCGGCCGTCTCGGAACTGCGGAGCGCCAGCGGGAAGTTGCCCTGTATGGTCGCCTTCTCCGAGCCGCCGTAGGGCGGGTTCATGAGCACCACATCGAACTGTTCGCCCTCCTTGTGGCGGTACTCGCGGATGTCGTGGTCGAGCGAGTTGTGGTGGTATATCTGCGGAGAGTCTATGTCGTGCAGGAGCATGTTGGTCACGCAGAGCAGATACGGCAGCTGCTTCTTCTCGATGCCGTAGACGGAGCTTGAGTACAGCTCCTGGTCGGCGGGGGTCTGCACCTGCGTGGCCAGAAGCTTGAGCGCGCTCGTGAGGAAGCCACCGGTGCCGCACGCGAAGTCCGCCACGGTCTCGCCCAGCCTGGGCGCGAGCATCTGGGCCATGAAGTCCGTGACGGCGCGCGGCGTGTAGAACTCGCCCGCGTTGCCGGCCGACTGCAGGTCCTTGAGAATGGTCTCGTAGATCTCGCCGAAGGCGTGGCGCTCCCTGTACTCGGTGAAGTCCACGGCCCTGTCGATCTCGTTCACCACCTGGCGCAGCAGTATGCCGTCCTTCATGTAGTTGTTGGCGTCGGTGAAGGCTGCCTTCACGACGACGTGGCGCAGCGGCGCGTCAGGGCCGAGCTCGAGGCCCGAGAGGGTCGGGAAGAGCTCGTTGTTCACGAAGCGCAGGAGTTCGTCGCTCGTGAGTGCCCTCCCGTCCAGGTGGTCCACCGCCCAGCTGTGCCAGCGGAGCCCCTCTGGGATAACCGACTCGTACTCGTCGTCGTAGAGCTCCCATTCCTCCTCCTTGGCGTCGTATATCTTGAGGAAGAAGAGCCACGTCATCTGCTCTATGCGCTGGGCGTCGCCGTTCACGCCGGCGTCGTTGCGCATGATGTTCTGCAGTGTCTTTACAAGGGATCCCAGTGCCATGGGCTACCTTTCTCGCTTCTCTGTGCTTCTGTGCTATGCGGCGTAGATCGCGTCCTCCAGCGCCTGGGCCGCCTCGACGTACTTTGCCTTTCCTCCGAACGCACGGACGATCGACATCGGGCTGCCGAACTCCCGGAACTCCTCGAGCGAGAGGACGCGTGGGTCGTCCAGGTCCACGAGGTTTGACGTTGCGTACTTGTCGAGCAGGGTCTCGAGCACGCTCCTAGCCACGCCGTCGTACTCGACGCAGTAGCCCGTCTCCCTGACCCTGCGGGCGCGCTCGCTCCTCGTGAGGGGCTTGGCGTCGTAGGCGACGTGGCAGATGAGGTCGAAGTCGCTCATGTCATATTGTCCCGACTCCTCGCGCAGCTCGTCCAGGAAGACGCCGTGCTCGCGGAGGGCGTCGATGATTGCCTGCTTGCGATCCTCGGCCCTCCACGCGTTGAGGAAGTGGTCGAGCGTGTCGTACTCGCCGAGGATGTTCCTGCGTGTGTAGTCGGTCAGGCTCTCGGTGACGAGCTGACCGTTGCTACTGTAGTATTCCACGCGCTCGGACACGACGCGCACCTCGACGCCCGAGACGTAGTACTTCACGCGCCCGCTCGCAGGATCGTCGTCGGGCCAGTCGGGCGGGCCGGTGGGACCTGGTGTCGGGTCGCCACCGGGCTGGTCGCCGGCGTTGCCTGGATCGTCGGAGTCGACCTCGGGCGGCTCCATCGGGTCGTCGTCCCTCGGCTCGTATATCTGCACGGGCTCGCCGTCGAAGGCGGGGTCAGCGAACAGGCGCGAGGCGTTGCGGAAGTCCAGGATCGTGAAGTAGAGCTTGCCGTAGGGCTCGTAGATGCGGGTGCCGCGACCGACGATCTGCTTGAACTCGGTCATGCCCTGCTCGCCGAAGACGTTGTCGAGCACAACAACCCTGCACGTTTTGCAGTTGACGCCCGTGGTCAGCAGCTTCGACGTCGTCACGATGGTGGGGAACTTCTCGTCTGGGTCGATGAACACGTCGAGTGCGGCCTTGCCCTCCTTGGAGTCGCCGGTTATGCGCATCACGTAGTTGGGATGCTGCTGCACGAGGTCCTTGTTCTCGTTCACGAGCGCCTGGCGCATGCGCTCCGCGTGGTCTATGTCGACGCAGAAGACGATGGTCTTGCTGTGTCGGTCGGTCTCCTTGAGGAAGCGCGTAACCTTGGCCGCGACTTCCTTGGTTCGCTCGTCTATGACCATGGCGCGGTCGTAGTCGTTGCGCTCGTAGACGCGGTCCTCTATCACCTGCCCGCGGTCGTCCACTTGGCCGTGATGCGGTCGGTATCCGTACACGTCAACGTTGAGTTGCGGTCGCACCACTTTATACGGAGCGAGGAAGCCGTCGGCAATGCCCTGCTTGAGCGAGTATGTGTAGGTTGGCTCGCCGAAGTAGTCGATGTTGGAGATGTCCCTGGTCTCCTTGGGCGTGGCCGTCATGCCGATCTGTATGGCGTCGTCGAAGTACTCGAGGATCTTTCGCCAGGCCGAGTCCTTGTCGGCGCTACCTCGGTGGCACTCGTCCACGATGATGAGGTCGAAGAAGGAGCGGTCGAAGGCCCTGAATATTTCCTCTCCGTCCTCGCCCACGAGCTGCTGGTACAGGGCGAAGTAGACCTCGTAGGCGGGGTCGAGCCTGCGGTGCTCCACCTTCGTCGTCACCTTCTGAAGCGGCTTGAAGTCGCCGTCCTTGGTCTGGTCCACGAGGATGTTGCGGTCGGCAAGGTAAAGCACCTTGCGGGCGTGTCCCGTCTCGCGCAGGCGGTGCACGATTTGGAACGCCGTGTAGGTCTTTCCCGTGCCCGTGGCCATGACCAGCAGGATGCGTTTCTCACCCCTCGCCACGCGCTCCACGGTGCGGTTCACGGCCACGCGCTGGTAGTAGCGCGGGCTGTTGCCGCCCGGCTCGTAGTGGTAGGACACCGTGATCGCCTGCTTCGTCGCCTCGTCCGTGATGCCCTTAGCCGCGCAGTACCGGTTCCAGAGCTCGTCCGGGGCGGGGAACTCTCCCATCTTCATGTTGCGCTCTGCGCCCGTGAAGAAGTCGTGCTCCACAAAGCCGTGGCCGTTCGTGCTGTACGCGAAGGGGACGTCGAGCGCCTGGGCGTAGCCCATCGCCTGCTGGAGCCCCGCGCCGACGGAGTGATCGGTGTCCTTTGCCTCGACTATGGCTATGGGGAGGTCCGGCGCGTACGAGAGAAGGTAGTCGGCCTTCTTCTTGCTGCCCCTGGCCACCATCCGGCCGCGCACGATAATCTCTCCGTCCGTGAAGCAGTACTCGGTGGACATCCGCTTGTGCCCCCATTTTCCGACGAGGACGGGGTCTATGAGCTTGAGTCTGGTGTCCGATTCGTTCACGTCTGCCGCCTTTAAGTGCCTGAACATGCTTCCTTGAGTCTATCATTGGTGGTGGTGCGATGGTCTGCGGGCTCGACAAGGGGACGGCAGCCTTCGACGCGCTGCGTGAGTTCCGCGTCCCTTTGGACGACTGACGAGGAGTTGTGCATGTCGGTATCAGATGGCAAGATCGTTGACAGCAAGGTGTTCTCCCTCGAGCTCCTGTTCGTGGACAAGTTCGACGTGGACTTCTACCAGAGGGAGTACGTCTGGCAGAGGAAGCAGGTCGAGGACCTTGTGATGGACCTCTCTACCGAGTTTCTTAAGAACTGGAGGAAGGGCGACGAGCTCTGGGACGTTAACTCGTACGACCCGTACTACATGGGCGAGATAGTCCTCTCCACGAAGTCGGGCGAGAGGAGCTCCATTATCGACGGCCAGCAGCGCGTGACGACCCTCACCCTGTTGCTGATATACCTTGTGAGGACGTGGGGTCATCTGGAGGACTTTCCCGCCGACGACATGGGCAAGCTCATCTACAAGAACTACTATGGCAAGAAGATGTTCAACCTCGACATCGAGGAGCGGCACGAATGCATGCTCTCGCTCTTTAACACGGGCGACTACACGCCCAAGCCGGACGACTCGCCGTCGGTCGCTAATATCGTGGAGCGCTACGGGGACTTCTCGGAGTGCTGGGATGAGCGGATTGCGGAGGAGAACGTGTCCCACTTCGCTTACTGGGTCATGGGAAAGGTCATGTTCTCGAAGGTGTGGACCAACAGCGACGAGTTCGCCTACGTAATCTTCGAGACCATGAACGACCGCGGCCTTTCCCTCACGCAGGTGGAGATGCTGAGGAGCTACCTGCTCGCGAATATCGACCCCGCGAAACGGGACAAAGCCATGAGGAAGCTTGACGGAGTGGTGAAGCGTCTGTCCGCGATCAACCTAAGCTCGAAGTCGAAGGCCGAGTTCGAGTTCTTCAAGATTTTCCTTCGTGGCCACTACGCCCAGGACCTGTCGCAGAGCCCGACCTCTAACTCTGACTTCATCCGAATCGGCAAGGAGTTTCACCGCTGGGTGCGGGACAACAGCCAGATGCTCGGGCACGTGTCGTCGACCGACTACGTCGCCTTCATCGACGAGGTCGACTACTTCTCGCGCATCTACGAGCGCGTGCACGACCTCATCCGGGCCCGCGACACCAGCGAGTGGCTCTACCTCGTGGTGAACGCCGACTATGGCTTTACCCTGCAGCCGGCGCTGATTCTGGCGTCGGTGTGCTACCAGGATTCCGACGATGTGGTGGACGAGAAGATCTCCCTAGTGTCGAAGTACCTGACCAAGGTGCTTACCTGGCGCGTGTGGCGGCACTACCTCATCTAGCAGTCATCGCTCGAGGCGTCCATATACGACCTGTGCAAGCAGGAGAGGGGGCTGGGCGTAAAGGAGCTCGCGGTGCTTCTGGACTCGGACCCCATCTGGCTGCCCGAGCTCGAGAACGCCCCGACGCTCAACCAACAGAACAGGAAGAAGCTGCTCGTGCTCCTGTCGCTCGTCACCGAGATCGTGGCCCGCGAGTCGGGCGAGGCCGACTACCCGCTCAACCACCCCAACATGGAGGTCGAGCACATCTGGGCCAACCACTACGAGGACCACTTGGACGAGTTCTCGTCCGAGAACGAGTTCGCGAGCGTGAGGAACAGGGTCGGGGACCTGCTGGTGCTGACGAAGAGTTTCAACTCCTCGTACGGCGACGACCCGTACGAGGACAAGGTGGTGCAGTACTTCTCGCAGAACATACTCGCGCAGTCGCTCTGTGAGACGAAGTACTCGAACGCGCCGGGCTTCACGAAGTTCAGGGATGCCAGCGGGCTGCCGTTCAAGTCGTACGAGAAGTTCACGAGCGCGGCGGTTGACGAGAGGTCCGAGCTGTATCGTCGGATACTGCTATGGAATTGGTCGTGATGTGCGGGACTTCAGAAAGCGACGAATGCATCACAGACCGAATGGGGCGACTCTCGCATCGGCGAGGGAGACGGAGACAGGATTCATCTTTCCCTCGGCCTGTCCCCGATGGGATGAGTATGGGCATGCATCGACGGTCGGCTATACATAGTCTTAAGTAAGGTGCGGTATAGCATAATGAAGAAGTGAGAACCATGGCAATGACCATAAGCATCGACGACACGCTCAAGCAGGAGTTCTCTGACGTGTGCGCGGAGATGGGCCTGTCCGCCTCGGCGGCGTTCAGCGTGTTCGCCAAGGCCGTCGTCCGGGAGAAGCGCACCCCCTTCGAGGTCACGTCCGAAAGAGTAGATTCGCGTGCGGTGCGGGACGAGGGGCGGCGAGTCGCGCAGGGCATCCGCAGGGGATACCAGGAGGTCCTCGAGGGGCAGTTCGTCACCCGCGAGGAGTACGAGCGAGGCCGTCAAGAGCAGCATGAGGCCGTGTGAGCGAGCGCCGCTTCCCCGCACTGATCCGCACGACCGGTTCTCAGAGCTCTACGGATAGGTTGGAGGGTTGCGGGCAGTGTGCCCAAACGGACGCTTTCGCCACGATTCGGCGGCGTCCTCCCCACTGTGACCGAGGCCGTGGCGTGGGCTAACGACCTCGTTTGGAGGGTTGTGTGTGCTTGGGATGGCTGAGAACTGCGAGTTGGTACACGAGTATGTAGAAGGCCTGAGGCGCAGGCGTAAGACCATGGCGCTCGAGGAGCTTTGGGACTTGTGCGACAGCCGTCAAGTCATTAGGTTACCAAGCTGTTAATTCCCATTAACCTACTAGAATAGTAGGTATATCTTGTCATAGGCCAATAAAGCAGACGCCGCGAGGAAGGGAGGGCATGATGACCGCAACAGCCGCGAACGCCATGATGATGTGTTGTCGAATGCCCTTCTCTCGGGCATGTCAAGGGCTGGTTGCCTAGCGAGCGCCTATCCGTTTCGCAGGGGTGACGTTGCAAGACGCGATTGCGTCACGTGTCCGAGAGCCTTCTCCACGAATAGCAACGACCAAACCCCAAAGCGAAACGAGGAAATCATGAGTGACTATAAGTTTGAGACCCTGCAGCTTCACGTCGGTCAGGAAACAGCCGATCCCACCACCGACTCCCGTGCCGTCCCCATCTACCAGACCACGTCTTACGTGTTCCACAACTCCGAGCATGCCGCCGCGCGCTTTGGCCTGACGGATGCCGGAAACATCTACGGGCGTCTCACCAACTCCACCCAGGACGTGCTCGAGAAACGTGTCGCCGCGCTCGAGGGTGGCGTGGCGGCGCTTGCCGTTGCCGCCGGCGCCGCTGCCATCACCTACACCATCCAGGCGCTGGCGCAGGCGGGCGACCACATCGTGGCGCAAAAAACCATCTACGGCGGCAGCTTCAATCTGCTCAGCCACACGCTGCCTCTTTACGGCATCAACACCACTTTTGTGGACGCGCATAACATTGCAGAGGTGGAGGCTGCCATCCGGCCCAACACCAAGGCCGTCTATATCGAGACGCTGGGCAACCCCACCTCGGATATCCCCGATATCGACGCGCTTGCCGGCATAGCACATGCCCATGGCATCCCCCTGGTGATTGACAACACCTTTGGCGCGGCCTATTGGGTACGCCCCATCGACCACGGCGCGGACATCGTCGTTCACTCTGCGACCAAGTTCTTTGGCGGGCATGGCACCACGCTGGGCGGCCTCATCGTGGATTCGGGCAGGTTCGACTGGAAGGCGAGCGGTAAGTATGCGCCCATCGCCGAGGCCAATCCCAGCTATCACGGCGTGTCCTTCGTGGATGCGGCGGGTCCCGCGGCCTTCGTGACCTACATTCGGGCGATTCTTTTGCGTGACACCGGTGCGTGTATCTCGCCGTTCAACGCGTTCCTTCTGCTCCAGGGCATCGAGACGCTGTCGCTGCGCCTGGATCGGCACGCCCAGAACACTGCCAAGGTGGTCGAGTTCCTGAGCAACCATCCGCAAGTGGAGAGCGTGAGCCATCCCAGCCTGCCCGATCACCCCGACCACGCGCTCTACGAGAAGTACTTCCCCAATGGCGGCGCGTCGATCTTTACCTTCGACATCAAGGGTGGCCAGGAAGAGGCGTGGGCCTTTATAGACGCGCTGGAGATCTTTAGCCTGCTGGCAAACGTGGCCGACGTGAAGAGCCTGGTGATTCATCCGGCCACCACCACGCACTCTCAGCTCACCGAGGCGGAGCTGCTCGACCAGGGCATCCGGCCCAACACCATCCGCCTCTCCATTGGTACCGAGCACATTGATGACATTATCGAAGACCTATCGCGTGGCTTTGCAGCAGCCGAGCGGGCATAGGCAACGACAGTGTTAGGGAACGCATAGGAGGACATTATGGCAACGCAGCCCAAGATATTGGACACCAACATTGCGCAGAGTGTCGTGGAGCTCATCGGCAACACGCCGCTGTTGCAGGTCAACCGCTTCGCGGAGGCGCGTGACTTCAAGGCTACCGTGCTGGCTAAGCTCGAGTACCGCAATCCCGCGGGATCGGTGAAGGACCGCATTGGCTACTCGCTCATCGCCCAGGCCGAGGCTGACGGCGTCCTGCGGCCCGGCGGCACTATCATCGAGCCAACGAGCGGCAACACCGGCATCGCGCTCGCGGCCTATGGCGCGGCACTGGGCTACAAGGTAATCATCGTTCTGCCCGAGACGATGTCGGTCGAGCGTCGCGCGCTCATCCGCCAGTTTGGCGCAGAGCTGGTGCTCACTCCCGGTGCGGATGGCATCAAGGGCTCCATCGCCAAGGCGGAGGAGATTCATGCCACCACGCCCAACTCGTTTATCCCGCAGCAGTTCGAGAACCCCGCCAACCCCGCCATCCATGCCGCAACGACCGCCGAGGAGATCTGGCGCGACACGGCCGGCACGGTGGACATTGTCGTGGGTGGCGTTGGTACTGGTGGCACCATCTCTGGCATTGCCCGCACGCTCAAGCCCCGCAAGGAGGGCCTCAAGATTGTGGCGGTGCAACCCTGCGAGTCGCCCATTCTGGATGGCGGCGCCCCCGGCAAGCACGGTATCCAGGGCATCATCCCGGGCTTTGTGGCCAAGAACTACGACGCCGACGTGGTCGATGAGGTAATCTCGGTGAGCACCGCCGACGCCATCGCCACCTCCCAGGAGCTTGCCCGAACCGAGGGCGTGAACACCGGCATCTCGAGCGGTGCCGCCCTCGCCGCCGCAGCTGTTCTGGCCGCGCGTCCCGACAACGCCGGGAAGAACATCGTGGCCATTCTGCCCGACACCGGCGAGCGCTACCTCTCCACGGCGCTCTTCCCTGAGGTGGCAGAGGGCTGAGCGGCAACCGTCATCCCGGGTCTGTCATTGCGTAACCCTCGAAATCGGGGGATAGACTCAGCATCTGTTCTTGGCGCTGAGAGAAATAATTGACATTCCACAGGCACCCAAATCGCGTTTGCCCAGTTGGCGTCCAAAATCCGTCTGTAAAATGTCAATTGCCTAAAATAGGCAATTGACATTTTATGAGGCTGTTTTTAGCGCCAACTGGGCTTTTTCGCCTAAGGGCCTTCCAAAATTCAATTGTTTGCATTGGAGGGCGCCAGGGCATCGCACAGCGTCCGCCGCACGTGCATTTCGTTGTAGTCCTGCTGCCAGCAGGTTGTTTTCGGTTTGCGTCCACCTATCATCGTTTGGCACAGGCCAACCCAACAGCATCCTCGGAAAGGGATGGGTGGCTACGGGTCCTCTTCGAGTTTTGAGTTGATATTATTGCAGAAGTAATGCAAAATTGCAGTAACATTGAAAACATGCGAAAGATGGCGCTATGGACGATTTCTTGCAATACATGGGAGAGGCCCTTGGTCTGCGCGTCTCGTTCGGGGACTGGGACGGTGCGAAGGCCATGCCCCTGTTCCTCCGGAAGACCGCGATCCACTACCTGTGCAACTGTGCGGGAAAAGATTTCGTTGTTGCGGTTTCGAAGGGCGGCGAGACGCTACCCAACCTCAAGCGAATAGTGGCCCAAACTATGCGGTACACCCATTTCCCGGTCGTTCTCGTTTCGCAGGACGCTGATCCAAGGCAGCGTCGCGCGCTCACCGCGCAGGGCATCGCGTTCGTAGTGCCCTACAGGCAGGCATACCTTCCCTTCCTAGGGTTTGCTGCATCGGCGGAGGCGAGGAGGCGCTCCTACGGCGGGACACTTACGGCGCGCGGGCAGGCGGCCCTCGTTACAATCATCGCGCATCCTGGCATGAGGTATGCGCGTGAGTTGAGGGAGGTCAGTGACATGGGGGCGAGTACCATAAGCCGTGCCGTCGATGAACTTTCGCAGCATGGACTCATTCGGCGCGGAAAGGAAGGCCGCGACGTCGTCTTCGAGTGCGAGCGCGAAGGAAATGCCCTGTTAAAATCCGCCATGCCGCTACTTGTGTCCCCGATTGCCAAGACAGTGTTTGCCAAGAGAAATGCCCGGCTGGAGCTGCTGCCCGACGCGGGGGAGAGCGCCTTATCTTTGAGGTCAATGCTCGCTCCTCCGTCAATCGGCCAGAAAGCGGTGGCGAGGAGGGAGCTTCCATCGCTCTCCTTCGAGGAGGTGCTTGAGGGCGAGCTGGCGGATGCGGACACCGTCGAGCTACAGGTTTGGCGCTACGACCCGCTCGTGGCGGCCTTGGGCGAGGTGGACTCCGTCTCGCTCGGGGCGTCACTCATGGGATTGGGGGATGAGAGGGTGTCCATGGAGCTGGACGCGCTGTTTGGCGAGGAGGATCTATGGCCGTGAGTAACGTCTATGGGCTGGAAAGGTTCAGGGAACACATGGCCGGTCTCGAGGGTTGCTACGCTGTCATTGGCGGCACGGCATGCGACATATTGTTGCGTGATGCCGGCATGGGCTTTCGCGCGACCAAGGACATCGATGTTGTCCTGCTCGTCGAGGATCGCCTGCCGGAGGTAGGTAGGGCAGTGTGGAGAATAGTAAAAGACGGTGGGTACACCTGCGGGTAGCGGTCATCGAAGGAGACGCACTACTATCGCTTCACCGAGCCAACTGAGACGGGGTACCCCTCGATGATAGAGCTGTTCAGTCGGTCTCCCGAGTTTATTGACGACGTGGGTAGCCATCACGCTAAGGTACGTGGATGGCAAGCAGGACGAATCCGTATCGATGCCATCGATTACCGTCGACTCTCATGGGGATGATTGGGGGTTTGCTGCCACTGTTGCGCCGTTTCCCATGCGTTTGAGTCAGCGATGGGCCCACATGGACGTGACGGATTACCTCATGCAGCGTCTTCGTTGGATGTTAGCGGCCGTCGTACTCGACAACGATGCCGCCTGAGGAGCTCGACAGCCTGCTCGCTACGTCTGCGGGCACGGCGACGAGCTGGTATCCACAGACGTGGGCCACCTTTGCCAGGGTATCGGCACGGGGGCACACGCCCTGGGCGAGCGTGGAGCTCACAAAGGAGTCCGACCTGCCAATCTCGCGTGCGACCTGGCGACCGGACTTCCCGCTCGCCTCTATCATCGCGCGCATGGCATCGCTTGGGTTCACGGCGTATCCTCCTCTGGGCCGTTGTGTCGCATGCCCTTAGTGTAGCGCAACGAACTCGCGGTCTACTTTTTCGTGTTTCTCTGCGTATGAAGAGTCTGTAGAGCGACTAAATATTTTAAGTCACTTGTGATAGAATGCCCAGTCACCAAAGCGGGCGTTATGCGCGACACAAAGAAGAACGTGTCGGCTGGTCTAATGTCTGCCCGTAGAAAGCGAGGTGCCATGGCGAGAAAACTTGCATCGATCAAAGAAATCTGGAAAACGATAGCGAATGGCTGTGAGTGAGCTGCTCGCATCTTGCGAACGCTGTGGGTTAAGGGACTGAAGGAGGAGGAAGCATGGGATACCAGGAATCGTTGAGGCCGATTAGCCATCTTGCGGAGGCGGCAGGCATAAAGAAGGCGATTGAGGAGTACAAGGACCATCCTGACCTTCCCGAATACTGCCATTACTATTGCGTAGCGCGTGAAAAGGGTACGGGCGCGCTGTATGCCTGCGTTGGCGGACAACGGTGCAGGGTGCACATCGTTGCCGGAATAGACATTGATGACTGCATGCCGTACGACAAGGGGTACTCCGACTATTACGAGGACGTGGACGAAGCGTTGGTGGAAGAGGCCGCGAAGCAGCGGCCAGACTTGGTCGAGCAGGCGTACCAGGCGGTTGCCGCGTCCTTCGAGCGTGCCGCAGATTGGGAGAGATCGGGGAGAAGGGGAGTCAGGCATCGCGACGAGGCCACATTCAAGGAGCGTGCCGTGGAAGTGATTCCGTCAAGCAAAAGTGGCGAAGAGCGGCTCGTTGCCTTGCTGGACGAGAACGGAGAGATGAACTCGAGGAACCTTTCCGGCGAGCTTGGCATGAGCATCACGCGCGTGCGCTCGGAGCTGCGCAAACTCATCGACATGGGCAGCGTGGTCCCCATCGGTAACGGAAGAGCCCGTAAGTACCGACTCGCGGAGGAGCGGCCTCGCTCTCTCGTCCAGAGTTCGTAAGTCTGGCACGATTTGTAGTTGGCTGCACTCGGGGGACAGTCCCCTAAACACAGGGGACTGTCCCCCGAGTGCAGCTTTTCGCGTGCGTTATACGTAGAACAGGATCTGGTTGTAACTGGGCACTGGCCACCAGTCGCCGTCACAAATGAGCTCCATGGCGTCAACCTGCGCGCGCAGAGCCTCCATGGCCGGAATCACCTCGTCGCGGCACAGTGCGTCCTGCACGGTGGGATCGTCCTCGGCAGTGGTGCACGCGACGATGCCCTCCAGGGTGGTCGTGAGCTGGTAGATGGTGTCGATGCCCTCGGTGAGCTTCTCCACGATGTCCTTCTCGGCCGTGCCCGAGATTCCCAGCTCCATCTTGGTGGCGATGGTCGTGGCCAGCTCGCCGGAGTAGCGCATGAGCGCGGGCAGGTACAAGTGCCGGACCATGTAGGACATCGTGTTGGCCTCTATGTGGATGAGCTTTGCGTACTGCTCGGCCTTGGCGACGTAGCGGGCGCGCAGCTCCGCTTCCTTGAGCACGCCATAGCGCTCGAAGAGTTCGACGTTGCGCGGGTCGATGAGCGCTCCCAGCGCGTCGGGTGTGGTCTTGAGATTGGGCAGCCCGCGCCGCTCGGCCTCCGCCATCCACTCGTCGGAGTAGCCGTTGCCGTCAAAGATAACGCGCTGGTGGTCTCGGAACGTGTGGCGCACAAACCGCATGGCGACCAGGGAGAACGGCTCGTCGGACCGCTCGTCCACGTAGGCGCAAAAGCGATCGCATTGCTCGGCCACCGCAGTGTTGAGCACCACGTTGGGGTCCGAGAGGTTCTGCTGGCTGCCGCACATACGGAACTCGAACTTGTTGCCCGTAAAGGCAAACGGGCTCGTGCGGTTGCGGTCGGTGTTGTCGCGCAGGACCGAGGGAAGCTGCGGGACGCCCAGGTCCATGATCAGCTCGCCGGTGATCTCGGCATGCTCCTTGCGAATGAGGGCGTTGACCACGGGGGAGAGGTTGTCGCCCAAGAACACCGAGACGACCGCTGGCGGCGCCTCGTTGGCGCCCAGGCGATGGTCGTTGCCGGCCGATGCCACGCTCATGCGCAGCAGGTCGGCGTGCTCGTCCACGGCAGCGATGAGCATGGCCAAGAACACGAGGAACTGCAGGTTGTGCTCGGGGTCGGGGCCGGGCTCCAGTAGGTTGGTGTTGTCGGCGCTAATGGACCAGTTGTTGTGCTTGCCCGAGCCGTTCACGTACTCAAAGGGCTTCTCGTGCTGCAGGCACGTAAGTCCGTGATGGCTGGCCAGAAGGCGCATCTTCTCCATGGTGAGCAGGTTGTCGTCAATGGCCAGCGAGCCCTTCTCGAACACCGGCGCGAGCTCGTGCTGGCAGGGGGCGACCTCGTTGTGCTTGGTCTTTGCGGGCACGCCCAGCTTCCACAGCTCGTCGTCGAGCTCCTTCATAAACTCGCTCACGGTGGGGCGTATGGCGCCAAAGTAGTGCTCCTCCAGCTCCTGGGCCTTTGCGGGGGCGCAGCCAAAGAGCGTGCGGCCGGTGAGCACGAGGTCGGGACGCGCCTTGTAGTCCTCCTCGCGAATGAGGAAGTACTCCTGCTCGGGACCAATGGTGGTAATCACGCGCCGGGGCTTTCGGCCAAAGAGCGCCAGCACGCGCTTGGCCTGGGCCTCAAGGGCGTTTTGTGAGCGCAGCAGGGGCGTCTTCTTGTCGAGCGCCTCGCCGGTGTAGGAGATAAACGCCGTGGGGATGCACAGCACCTCGTCCTTGATGAACGCAGGGCTCACGGGATCCCACACGGTGTAGCCACGGGCCTCGAACGTGGCGCGCAGGCCTCCGGAGGGGAAGCTCGAGGCGTCGGGTTCGCCGCGCACGAGCTCTTTGCCGCTAAAGGCCATGAGGATGGAGCCATCGTCGTTGGGCGTGAGGAAGCTGTCGTGCTTCTCGCTCGTGATGCCCGAGAGCGGCTGGAACCAGTGCGTGAAGTGCGTGGCGCCCTTCTCCAGCGCCCACTCCTTCATGGCATGGGCCACTTCGTTGGCGATGTCCAGGTCGAGCTGGGCTCCGTCGTCGATAACGCGACGCAGCTTCTTGTAGGTTGGTTTGGGAAGACGCTCCCGCATGTCGGCGTCGGTAAACAGCAGCTTGCCCCACTCGGCCGTAACCTTGTCCTGAGCCATGACGCTCCTTTCGTCGTTCGAACCGTACGCGCCACAGCGTAGGGAGGCCGTATTTCGCGACCATTTCGAGGTGGTGACGGCAAGAGAAGCGTTTCTTTGCGGCAAGATTGCGCGACCTGCGTCGCGGACACTTACGACGGGGCGATGCGAAACAGCACCATGTGCTGCTGGATGAGCGGGTCGGTGCGCATAAAGAACACCTGGCCCGAGACGGGCGACGCGAGGGACTCCAGGAGGTGGGCGTCCATGGTGTCCAGAATCACGCCCAGCTGCTGGCCCGCGCGCACGTGGTCGCCCGCATGCGTCGATGAGACAAAGAAGCCGGACGCGCGCTCACTTCTCACATCGACGAGCTCCGACTCCCGCAAGACCCTGGAGCTGTGTCCGGCGGCGATGCCGAGCTCCTTGGGAAGCTCGATCACCTGTCGCCTCGCAAGAAACCTCAGCACGGCATCCGTAACGGTCTTGGCACTGTCCGTGTCTATGCGATTGGTCGCGCGGCTGTACAGCGAGAAAGCGTTGGTGCCGCATTCCTGCCAGACGTAGTTGAGCGTGGTGCTGTCAAAGGGCGTGGGCTCTCGGTCCATCGCATAGTCAAGGCCAAAGTCCTGGGCGAGTGTCAGGGACTCCTGGGATATGGGTCCCTGATGGGTTATGCGAACGTGCGGCATAAAGTCGCCAGGTTGGTTGAAGCTGCACAGCTGGATGCCGTACGTAAAGAGGCGTGCCACGCGCATGATGGCGGCGGCGATTCGCTCGGTGCTCCTGCCGTTGCTGTCTCCGGGAAAGCTGCGGTTGATGTCGGCTCCGTCACCTGGCCAAAACCGTTCGATGAGGTTCATGGACAAGGGGTTGACGCACGGGATGATAAGGACGCTCTTGTTCTTGGCAATCATGCCCGACTGCTCGATTCGCGCGAGGAGCGAGACGAGGGTCGCGCAGACGAATGCCTGCTGGACCTCGTTGCCGCGCATCGACCCAATAATGGCGCAGGAACGCTCGCTATGCTCGCTGCCAAACTCAAAGCCGCGTATGCGCATGGGTTCGCGATGGGGTACGTGCATCTGGTAGATGGTTCCGCGTATCACGTTAGGCCTCCAGGATTCGTGCGAGCAATGATCCGGGATACACCACGGGATAGGCGCGCAGGGCAAACAACAGGCCGGAGCAGGGTGCCTTGAGCTCCTGTCTTACCATGCCTTCCAACGGATCGACCACCAGGCCAATGGTCTGACCGCTGCGGATGTGCTCGCCCCACGAGCTGCGTGGCAGGAAGAGCCCCGGCTCCTCCGCAAGCAGGGTGGACACGTTGTCGCCGCGCGAAACCTGCGGATTAGGGAGGGCCATGGTGGGACCGGACCAGGCATGCATCTGGTTGAGCAGGCGCAAGATTCCCTCGACGATCCATGCTCCCTCGTTTTCCGCGTGGTGTATGTCCGAGCCCATCTTTACCACCAGGGTGGGCGTCCTTCGCTTGTTGAGCGCGTGAGCCAGCGTTGACTGCGAGGCGGCAACCGGCTCTCTGGTCCACACGAGCCGCACGTTGAGCAAGGACGCGATCTTTGTGAGTGCGCCGGTGTTTCCCGTCTCGATACGTGCCTGAGAAACCTCCTGGATGTATGCGTCGGACGAGCGAATGACGATACATGCGTTGGCGCCCACAATGTCGTCCAGGATGGCCGCCGCGAGGGCCTCCGTAAGGTTTCCGCCGGCGTTTCCGGGAAACGTGCGGTCCAGGTCGATGTCAAACTGCGGCACGCCGTGCGATCGGGCCGAGATGCCCAGCGGGTTGAGCGCGGGATAGACGTCCACGACGCCGGACAGGTTGTGCGAGCTCTGGGTGAGGCGACGAATGAGCTCGTAGGCAACGAACTGGCCCGCCAGCTCGTCTCCGTGCATGCCGGTAACGATGGCGATGCGTGGGCCGCGTGAACGTAGTCCGGTCATGCGGTTCTTGCGCACCACGAGGCTCTCCCCTATGGGGAGAGCAGCGCTAAAGACCGTTTCCACCATACGAACCCCTGCCCTCCGGTTGTGGGTGTCCCCTGGCGTCCAAGCTCAGGCCACCACTCTTTGCATGCGGAAGGCATCCACGCCAAGGATTGGGACGCCTTAACAGAATTATGTAACTCAAGTGCTGCACGCGAATTGCCAAGAGGTTTCCACGTGACTTCTAGGCGCAAACAGGAGTGTGTCGTACGGGCTACAAGTAGAATTCGCCCTTCGTTTTGGCACCACGGACGGCCTTTGCGAATCTATAGTGCTGCGAAGACAGTGGACCAGTGGCAAGAAATGGGGAGGAAGCGACATGGGTGTGGGACTCTACAAGCCGGAGTTCGAGCACGATGCCTGTGGCATTGGGGCGTTGGCGCACCTTAAGGGGGAGCGTTCCCATCGCATGGTGGACGACGCCCTCTCGGTGCTCGTGAACCTCGAGCATCGTGGTGGCAAGGGCCTGGAGCCCAACACCGGCGACGGGGCGGGTATCCTCTTTCAGGTGCCGCATCGTTTCTTCCGCAAGGAGGCGCAAAAGTGCGGACACCTCCTGCCCGACGAGGGCGACTACGGCGTTGCCATGCTCTTTTGCCCCCAGGACGAGGTTGGCGTACGCGATGCGCGGCGCATCTTTGAGGACGGCTGTGCCGCCGAGGGAGTGCCGGTGCTGTTTTGGCGTGAGGTGCCGGTGGACGACCACGACCTTGGTGCCACGGCGCGGGCATGCATGCCCACGATCCTACAGGCGTTCGTGTCCCGTCCCGAGGACGTCGCGCCGGGAGCCGACTTTGAGCGCAAGCTCTATGTGTGCCGGCGCACCATAGAGAAGCGCGCCGATGCCGCCTTCGAGCTGCGGAACAAGATTTTCTACGTGTGCTCGATGAGCTCGCGCACCATCGTGTACAAGGGCATGCTGGTGGCCACCCAAATGCGGCGCTTCTACCTGGACCTCAACGACGCCGCCGTGGAGAGCGCCCTGGCACTCGTGCACTCGCGCTACTCGACCAACACCACGCCCAGCTGGGAGCGCGCCCATCCCAACCGCCTGATCATCCACAACGGCGAGATAAACACCCTGCGCGGCAACGTCAACTGGCTGCGCGCCCGCGAGCCGCACCTCTACTCGCCCGTGCTGGGCTCCGACATACAAAAGGTGCTGCCGGTCATCAACCGAGAGGGCTCAGACTCGGCCATCCTGGACAACGTGCTGGAGTTCCTGGTGATGAACGGGCGCGACTTGGCCCGGTCCGTCACACTCATGATTCCCGAGCCCTGGGAGCGGGCAGAGCAGCTGTCGGATTCCCGCCGCAGCTACGACGCTTACCAGTCCATGCTCATGGAGCCTTGGGACGGGCCCGCCGCCATCGCGTTCTCCGACGGCGAGCGCATGGGTGCCGTGCTGGACCGCAACGGCCTGCGGCCTGCCCGCTACTATGTGACGCGTGACGATCGGCTTATCCTGTCGAGTGAGGTTGGCGCCATCGACATCGACCCGGCCATCGTCCTGCAGGCGGGCTGCCTCGGCCCTGGTGAGATGCTCGTGGTAGATCCTGCGCAGGGCAGGGTGCTCTACAACGACGAGCTGCGCGACGGCTATGCGGCGCAAAAGCCCTTCCGCAGCTGGCTGGACGCCGAGACGGTCGACGTCGCCAACCTGCCGGTCCCGGGCCACGCCTCGCAGGAGGCGGACGCGGCCATGGCGCTGGCCTGGCGTCTTGCCTGCCACGGCTACCACTTCGACGACGTCGAGGAGGTCGTGCGTCCCATGGCACAAACCGGTACCGTGCCCTTGGCCTCCATGGGCACCGATGTGCCGCCGGCCGTGCTGTCCCGCGAGCCACGCTCGTTCTTCGACTACTTTAACGAGCTGTTCGCGCAGGTTACCAACCCGCCCATCGACGCGCTGCGTGAGAGCCTGGTTACCTCTGGCGTGCTCTACCTGGGAAACCACGGCAACCTGTTGGAGGACTGCCGAGACACCTGCCGTCTGGTGCGTCTGCCGGGCCCCATCCTCGCAGACGACGACTTCAAGAGGATTTGCGGCATGCAGCGTGTGGGCTTTCGCGTGCGACGCTTTCGCGGCGTCTATGCCGCTAGTGATGGTGCCGGTGCGCTGGAGCGCGCGCTCGACGAGCTGGACCACCAAGTGGAGGAGGCCGTACGCGAGGGTGCCAACATCGTGGTGCTGTCGGACCGCGCGGGGGAGGGGGAGGTGCCCATACCCTCCCTGCTGGCGCTCGGCAGCGTCCACAACCACCTCATCCGCATGGGCATGCGCATTTGTACCGACATCGTGGTGGAGACTGGCGACGCCATCTCGCCGCACGACTTTGCGGCCTTGGTTGGGTACTCGGCAAGCGGCATCTATCCGTACCTCGCCCACGATTGCATCGAGGACCTCGCACGCCGAGAGGTCTTGCAGGCCTCCCCTGAGGAGGCGAAGGCCAACTACGACCGTGCCATATTGGCAGGCATCGTCTCCATCATGAGCAAGATGGGCATCTCGACCATGCAGGGATACCATTCGGCCCAGATATTCGAGATCGTGGGTCTGAGTGACTCGCTGGTGCAGCGCTGCTTTGCCGGCACGACGAGCAGGATAGGCGGCCTAGGCCTGCAGGAGGTGCAGGATGGGCTTAGCGAGCGCATGCGTCGTGCCCGGTCGCTGGGGCAGGCTGCCACCTTTGCCGGCCTTCCCAGCTCGGGCATCACCAAATGGCGTCCGGGCGCCGAGGAGCATCTTATTACCCCGCAGGCTATCTACCTGCTGCAACGTGCCTGCAGAGAAGGAAGCTACGACCTCTTTACGGCGTATTGCGCAGAGGTGCACCGACCGGGGCGCACGGTGGTCCTGCGCGACCTGCTGGAGCTGGTGCCGCTGGAATCGGGACCGGTGCCGATTGACGAGGTGGAGCCCGCGTCTTCCATCGTGAGGCGCTTTAACACCGGTGCCATGAGCTTTGGCTCGCTCTCCAAGGAGGCGCATGAGTGCCTGGCCATTGCCATGAACCGCCTGGGCGGCCGCTCAAACACCGGCGAGGGCGGAGAGGACCCGGCGCGCGAGACGCCCCTGCCCGGCGGCGACTCGCTCAACTCGGCCATCAAACAGGTGGCCTCGGGACGCTTTGGCGTGACGAGCCGCTACCTGGGCAGCGCCGACGAGATTCAAATAAAGATGGCGCAAGGCGCCAAGCCCGGCGAGGGCGGACACCTGCCCGGACGCAAGGTATGGCCGTGGGTGGCCAGGATTCGCCACTCCACGCCTGGCGTGGGTCTTATCTCCCCACCGCCGCACCACGACATCTACTCCATCGAGGACTTGGCCGAGCTTATCTTCGACCTCAAGTGTGCCAATCCCCGTGCGCGCGTGTCGGTAAAGCTCGTGAGCGAGGCTGGTGTGGGCACCATTGCCACGGGTGTGGCCAAGGGCGGTGCGGCCAAGATCCTCATTTCGGGTTCCAACGGCGGAACGGGTGCGGCCCCGCGCGACTCTATCTACCATGCAGGACTTCCGCTGGAGCTGGGGCTTGCCGAGGCGCAGCAAACCCTGCTGCAAAACGGGCTGCGCTCGCGTGTGGTGCTCGAGGCCGACGGCAAGCTCATGGACGGGCGTGACGTGGCGGTGGCGGCGTTGCTGGGTGCCGAGGAGTTTGGCTTTGCCACCATGCCGCTTGTGGCCATGGGTTGCCTCATGCAGCGCGACTGCCACCAGGACACCTGCCCGGTTGGCATTTGCACCCAGGACGAGAAGCTGCGCTGCCGCTTTGCGGGCAGGCCCGAGCACGTGGTGAACTTTATGACCTTCGTGGCGGAGAGCCTGCGCGAGCAGATGGCACAGCTGGGCTTTCGCACGGTGGACGAGATGGTGGGTCATCCCGAGTGCCTGCGCCAGGTGGAGGTGGCCGGACATCCCAAGGCCAACAGCTGCGACCTCTCGGCACTGCTGCACCAGGCGACGCCGCAGCTTGCCGAGGCCATCCCCGGGGCCGATGGCGTGCGTCATCTGCCCGAGATGGCAGCCGACCTCCAGCTGGACCACACCCTCGACGCAACGCTGTTTATCCCTTACACGGCAAGCGCCCGCGAGCACATGGTGCCCGCACGCTTCCATGCAGACATCGACAACGTGAACCGTTGCGTGGGCACGATGCTGGGTGCGGCCGTAACGCGGTCTCATCCGGAGGGCCTGCCGGAGGGTGCCATAACCATAGACTGCAAGGGATCGGGCGGACAGAGCTTTGGCGCGTTCCTGCCTCGCGGCATTACGCTCAACATTGAGGGAGACGCCAACGACTACGTGGGCAAGGGACTCTCGGGCGGCATCGTGTCGGTGCGGCCGCACGCGGGTGCCACATACAAGTTCGACGAGAACGTGAGCGTGGGCAACGTGGCCTTTTATGGCGCCACCAGTGGCAGGGGCTTTGTAAACGGCCTGGCCGGCCAGCGCTTTGGCGTACGCAACTCTGGCGCGACGCTGGTGGTGGAGGGCGTGGGCAACCACGGGTGCGAGTACATGACGGGCGGCACCGTGGTCGTGCTCGGCGAGGTGGGGCCCAACTTTGCCGCCGGCATGAGCGGCGGCATCGCCTACGTGTACGACGAGCTGCACACGCTCAGCGACCGCTGCAACCACGACATGGTGGAGTTGATGAGGCCCACGGACGCCGAGCTCGAGCAGGTGCGCAGGCTCATCGAGGAGCATGTGGAGCGAACCGCCAGTCCCAGGGGCATCAAGCTGCTGTACCAGTATGCCGACGCGAGGCGTCGCTTTGTAAAGGTGATGCCGCGCGAGTATCGCCTGGTGATGGAGCGGGCAGACCGCGAGCAGGCAAGCGGCGTAAGTCGCGAGGAGGCAGTGGAGCTGGCCTTCGAGTCCCTTAGAAAGGAGGCCTGAGCCATGAGTAAGCCGGGAGCGTATCTTGAGGTGGCGCGGCGCGAGCACGACATGCGGCATGCGCCGGAGTCGCTGGCCGACTTTGACGAGCTGGCGCGTCCGCTGGACGAGCTCGCGCAGAGGCTGCAGGCGAGTCGATGCATGTACTGCGGAGTCGCGTTCTGTCAGACGGGGGTGTCGTTTGGCGCGGCACGTCCTTCGGGATGTCCCCTGCACAATCTCATCCCCGAATGGAACGACCTGGTGTATCGAGGCCGCTGGGACGAGGCGGTCGAGCGCCTGTCGCTTACCAACCCCTTCCCCGAGTTCACGGGGCGGGTGTGTCCGGCGCTGTGCGAGGCGGCCTGCAACCTTGGCCTGCACGACGGCCCAACCACCATACGCGACAACGAGCGGGCCATCTCCGACCACGCGTGGGCGGCAGGCGGCTGTCCGCAGGCATTCGCGGCGCCGCGTGACGACGCGCCGAGCGTGGCGGTGGTGGGGTCTGGCCCGTCTGGACTGTCCTGTGCGTGGGAGCTGGCGCGTCGTGGCGCGCGCGTGAGCATCGTGGAGCGAGACGACCGTGCCGGAGGGCTGCTCATGTACGGCATCCCCAACATGAAGCTGCCCAAGGACGTGGTGGCGCGGCGCGTGGAGCTCATGCGCTCCTGCGGCATCGAGCTGCGCTGCGGCATCGACGCGTCAGATCCCGCCGTCGCAAAGGACCTGCTCGATTGCCACGACGCGGTGGTCGTGGCCACCGGTGCCCGACGTGCCCGCAGGCTCGACGTCGAGGGCGCCAACTTTGGCGGCGTGGTGCTTGCGGTGGACTACCTCACCGTGGCGACCAAGGCGCTGTTGGACGACGAAGCGCCTTCCGTGAGCGCCGCCGGCCTGGACGTGGTGGTGATTGGTGGCGGTGACACGGGCACCGACTGCGTGGCCACGGCGCTGCGCCAGGGGGCAGCAAGCATAACGCAGCTGGAGTTCTTGCCCGAGCCTCCCGCCACGCGACAGGCGCACAACGCGTGGCCCGAGTGGCCCAACGTGCGCAAGGACGACTACGGGCAGCTGGAGGCCGCATCCACGCGCGGTCAAGACCCGCGCCAGTGGGCGATTCAGACCCTTGAGGTGTGTGGCGAGCAGGACAAGGTGTGTGGCGTGCGCGTGGCATCGCTCGACTGGAGCGACGGGCGTCCGGAGCGCGTTGTGGGAAGCGAGCGCGTGCTGCCTGCCCAGCTCGTGCTGCTGGCCATGGGCTTCGTGGGTCCGGAGGCGAACGTGTTTGGGGCGCTGGGCGTGTGTGCGGATGACGACGCACGTGGCCTGCCACAGGTGGCAGACGGCACCCACCGAGCGAAGACGGACCACGGCCGGCCGGTGTTCGTGGCAGGCGATTGTCGCAGCGGCTCGTCGTTGGTGGTGAGCGCGATTGCCGATGGCCTAGCCTGTGCAGCCGAGGTTGGCGAGGCGCTGGGACTGTAGGACTCAGGACCGGAATCACGATTGCGAGAAGGGAAGCGTATGCACTTTACCAAGATGCACGGTTTGGGAAACGACTACCTGTATGTGTACGGCCAGGTTCCAGACGACATCGAGAGTCTGTCAATACGGCTTTCCAACCGTCATACCGGCGCCGGCTCTGACGGGATGATCTACATTGGCCCCTCAGACGTCGCCGACTTCTCCATGAGGATATTCAACGCCGACGGTAGCGAGGCCATGATGTGCGGCAACGGCATACGCTGCGTGGGCAAGTACGTGTACGACAAGGGACTCACCACCAAGACTTCGCTTTCCATCGAGACGCTCTCAGGCATCAAGCAGCTGGAGCTGCAGGTAAAAGACGGCGTGGTGAGCACGGCTACCGTGGCGATGGGGCGGGCGGTCGTGGAAGACGACCTGGTGCTCGACGTGGACGGCAGACAGCTGGTAGGCACGCCCGTCTCCATGGGCAACCCGCACGTGGTCTTTGTGGTCCCCAACGCCGAAGCCGTGCCTCTGGAAGAGCTCGGGCCGTTGGTTGGGCGGCACGAGGCGTTTCCCGGAGGCGTTAACGTGGAGTTCGTGCAGATGCTCTCCAAACGTGAGATGCGCATGCGCGTGTGGGAGCGTGGCAGTGGCATAACCATGGCCTGCGGCACGGGTTCCTGCGCCTCGGTGGCCGCGGCGACCAGCCGGCGACTCTGCGAGCCGGGGGTCCCGGTTACGGTGCACCTGGACGGCGGGCCACTGCAAGTTGAGGTAAGCGACGACTTCCAGGTAACCATGACCGGTCCCGCCACGACCGTCTACGAGGGGGAGGTAGCCCTATGATTGTGCCCAACAAGCACTATGCTGAGCTCAAGGACTCATATCTCTTCGCGCACATCGCCCAAAAGGTGAGTGCGTACGAGCAGGCCCATCCAGGCACGCGCCTCTTGCGCATGGGCATTGGTGACGTCTCGCTGCCACTGTGCGATGTGGTCATTACCGCCCTGCACGAGGCGGTTGAGGATCAGGCCACAAAGGAGAGCTTCCAAGGGTATTTGCCCGAATGCGGCGCCCCCTTCCTGAGGCAGACGATCGCGGACTACTATCGCACCCGCGGCGTGAGTGTAATGGACGAGGAGGTGTTTGTCTCGAGTGGCGCGAGCGACGAGTTGGGTGACATTCTGGACCTGTTCGACCAAAGCAACTCGGCGCTCGTGATAGAGCCGGCCTATCCCGCCTACGTTGACGCCAACGTGATCGCCGGGCGTCGCATCGTCCATGTGCCCTCGGGAAGCGACGAGGGCTTCTTGCCGGAGCCCAGTGAGCAGGCGCAGGCAGACCTCATCTACCTCTGCTCGCCCAATAACCCCACCGGTGCCGCCTTCAATCGCGCGCAGCTGCAGCGCTGGGTTGACTTTGCCAACGAGCACGGCTCGATAATCCTGTTTGACGCGGCCTACGAGGCCTTTATCGAGGATGAGGACATCCCCCACAGCATCATGGAGCTCGATGGTGCCAAGACCTGCGCCATAGAGATCTGCTCGCTCTCAAAGACGGCCGGCTTTACCGGCACGCGGCTGGGCTACACCATCGTGCCCAAGGATCTGGTGCGTGCGGGCATGAGCCTCAACGACATGTGGGTGCGCAACCGCACGACCAAGACCAACGGGGTCTCGTACGTTATCCAAAAGGGCGGGGCGGCCGTGTTTACGCCCGAGGGCCAGCGACAGATACACGGGATGCTGCGCTTTTACAAGGACAACGCGCGCATCCTCATGGAGGCGCTCGACCGCGTTGGCATATGGTACTGCGGGGGCAAGAACGCCCCGTACCTCTGGCTGCGCTGCCCGGGCGGCATGGGAAGCTGGGAGTTCTTTGACTACCTGCTGGAGGAGATACAGGTGGTTGGTACCCCCGGCTCGGGATTTGGCTCCTGCGGCGAGGGCTACTTCCGCTTCTCCACGTTTGGGAGCCGCGCAGACACCCTGGAGGCGGCACGGCGACTCACCAGCCTGCTGTCCGCAGAGCCCAAGTCACGGGTGCCTGAGCAATAACGTAAGGAGTACGCACATGAATCCGCTGGTGTCACACGACAGGCAGGCGCACGCGCTGCTTGCTCTTGAGGACGGCACCTGCTTTGGCGGGTATGCCTGCGGGGCCCCTGGCGAGGCCTTTGGCGAGATCGTGTTCAACACCTCCATGGTGGGCTATCAGGAGATCGTGACCGACCCCAGCTACGCGGGCCAAATAGTGACGCTTACCTACCCCCAGGTGGGCAACTACGGCGTGAGCGAGGAGGCCATGCAGTCCGCAGCCACGGCGTTGCGTGGGCTGGTGGTGAGGGACATGTGCCATGAACCCAACCACTGGCAGTCTGCGGGAAGCTTGCCCAACTTCCTGCGCGAGCGCGGCGTGGTTGCCATCGAGGGCATAGACACGCGCGCCTGCACGCTGCGCATCCGCAGTGCCGGTGCGATGCGGGCGGCCATCTCTACCGTTGACCTCGACCCCGCAAGCCTCGTGGCGCGCGTGGCCAAGAGCCCGGGCATTGGTGCGCACAACTTCGTGCTGGACGTGAGTCCGCACGACGAGCGACGCATCCCCGCCAACCCTGTGGTGACCAAGGCGCGCGCGGCGGTTGGCCTTCCCGCACTGCGGGTGGTCGCCTATGACTGCGGCATGAAGCGGGGCATAGCGCAGGGCCTCTCGCAGGTGGGCTGTGAGGTGGTGGCGGTGCCTCACGACACGCCTGCCGAGCGTGTGCTTGCCATGCAACCCGATGGGGTCTTCTTCTCGAACGGACCGGGAAACCCAGAGCAGGTAACGCAGACGGCGCAGGCGGCACGCGAGATCCTGGGCAAGGTCCCGGTGTTTGGCATTTGCCTGGGAAACCAGCTCATCGCCATGGCGGCTGGCGCACAGATTCACAAGCTGTCCTTTGGCCATCACGGCGGCAACGAGCCGGTGACCAACCTCATGACGCGCAGGGTGGAGATCACGGCCCAAAATCACAACTACGGGCTGGTCTTTAACAGCATGGGACCGCTCGTGCCAGAGCTCTGCGGTGGCCAGACGCAGCATGTGGACGACCTGCGTCATTGGGTCCAGGAGGGTGTGGCACCGGTGGTGCGCACACCGCGCCTGGGCCGGGTGCGTCTTACCCATGTGAACCTCAATGACGGCACGCCCGAGGGCATCCAGTTCTTGGACATCCCCGCCTTTTGCGTGCAGTATCACCCCGAGAGCTGTCCGGGACCGCGCGACTCACGCTACCTGTTTGGGTCGTTCGTGCGCCTCATGGACGCGTGGCGTACACGTCCCGACGAGACGGGCGCCGCAGGTGCGGGCTACTTGTCCATCGACGCTCGCGAGGGGAGGGCACACCATGCCACGGCGTGAGGACATACACAAGATCCTGGTGATTGGGTCTGGCCCCATCGTGATTGGGCAGGCCTGCGAGTTCGACTACTCCGGTACGCAGGCGTGTCGCGTGCTGCGCCGCGAGGGGTACGAGGTGGTGCTGGTTAACTCCAACCCGGCAACCATCATGACCGACCCTCAGACCGCCGACCGCACCTACGTTGAGCCCATCACGGTGGAGACGATGCGCAAGGTGATCGAGCGCGAGCGTCCAGACGCGCTTTTGCCCAACATGGGAGGCCAGACGGCCCTCAACTGCGCGGTGGCGCTTGGTGAGGCGGGCGTGCTCGACCGCTACGGCGTGGAGGTGATTGGCTGCGACCTGGACTCCATCCGCGTCGGAGAGGACCGCGAGCTCTTTGCGGCGGCCATGCGCGACATAGGTCTTGAGGTCGCGGCGTCGGGCTTCGCGCACTCGCTCGACGAGGCGCTGGACATTGCGGACGAGCTGGGCTATCCGGTGGTGGTGCGTCCGAGCTTCACGCTGGGTGGCGCCGGCGGCGGCATCGCCCACAACCAGGACGAGTTGCGCCGTATTGCCGGTCAGGGTCTGGCGATCTCTCCTGCCAACGAGGTGCTGGTGGAGCAGTCCGTCGAGGGATGGAAGGAGATCGAGATGGAGGTGATGCGCGACGCCGCAGGCAACGGCATCGTGATCTGCTCCATCGAGAACCTCGATCCCATGGGCGTCCACACCGGGGACTCCATTACCGTGGCACCCGCCCAGACGCTGTCCAACGAGGAGCTGCAAAACCTGCGTGACTGGTCGCTCGCATGTCTCGACAAGGTTGGGGTGGCCACCGGAGGCTCCAATGTGCAGTTTGCCGTCAATCCGCGCGACGGCCGCGTGCTCGTAATAGAGATGAACCCACGCGTGAGCCGCTCCTCTGCGCTCGCCTCCAAGGCGACGGGCTTTCACATCGCCAAGGCCGCGGCGCTGCTGGCCGTGGGCTACACGCTCGACGAGATCACCAACGACATCACGCGCGTGACGCCGGCCTGCTTCGAGCCCTCCATCGACTACTGTGTGGTAAAGGTTCCGCGCTTCGCCTTCGAGAAGTTCAAGGGGACCAACGAGGAGCTAACCACGCGCATGAAGAGCGTGGGCGAGGTCATGGCCATGGGGCGGACCTTTGAGGAGGCGTTGCAAAGGGCGCTGCGCTCGCTGGAGGACGGACACGCCGGCCTGGTGGCAAACGAGGGGGCGAGCTTCGACGAGCAGCGCTTCGACGAGCTGGTGTCACGCCCCACCACCGAGCGCATCTACTACGTCGCCGAGGCGCTGCGTCGCGGCTGGGACGTCGCGCGCCTGGCCAAGGTCACGCACATCGACGCGTGGTTCATTCACTGCCTTGCCAACATCGTGGAGGCCGAGCGGGCCATTGCCCAGCTGGGCCTTGCGGGCATGGACTGCCAGCGGATGCTGGCGGCCAAGCAGATGGGCTTCTCGGACGCGCAGATTGCCCGACTCGTGGGCTCTGGCGAGGAGGTCGTGCGAGCCGTGCGGCAGGCGCTGGGCGTGCGGCCGGTCGTGAAGACCGTGGACACCTGTGCCGGTGAGTTCGCGGCCCACACCAACTACCACTACCTCACCTACGAGGCAGGCGACGCGACCGAGCACGTGCCGGCAAACCGTCCGCGCGTCGTGGTCCTGAGCGCCGGGCCCAATCGCATTGGTCAGGGCATCGAGTTCGACTACTGCTGCGTCCATGCGGCCTATGCGCTGCACGACACGGGCTACGAGACCGTTATGGTCAACTGCAATCCCGAGACCGTCTCCACCGACTACGACACGAGTGACCGCCTGTACTTCCAGCCGCTCACCTTTGAGGATGTGATGGACGTCGTGGAGGTCGAGCAGCCCAAGGGTGTCATCGTGACGCTTGGCGGCCAGACCCCCATCAAGCTCGCGCGACGCCTGGAGGCGGCTGGCGTGCCCATTATGGGGACCAGTCCCGACGCCATCGACCTCGCCGAGGACCGGGATCGGTTTAGCCATCTGCTCGACGAGCTGGGCATTGCCTACCCGCCCTCCAGTGTGGCGTCGATGCCCGAGGAAGCTCACGAGGCCGCGCTGCGCGTTGGCTATCCGCTCCTGGTGCGGCCGAGCTACGTGCTGGGCGGGCGCGGCATGGCCATCGTCTATGGACAGGACGAGCTGTCCTCCTACATGGCCGAGGCTGCCCGCGTTACGCCCGACCACCCGGTGTACCTGGACGCGTTCTTGGAGGATGCCATCGAGCTGGACGTGGACGCCCTGTGCGACGGGACGGACGCGTACGTGGGTGCCGTGCTGGAGCACATCGAGGAGTGCGGCATCCATTCGGGCGACTCCGCCTGCTGCTACCCGCCGTTCTCGCTCTCGGGCACAATCGTTGCACGCGTGCGCGACATCACGCGGCGTCTGGCGTTGGCCTGCCAGATCCGCGGTCTTCTCAACGTGCAGTACGCGGTAAAGGACGAGCAGGTGTACGTGATCGAGCTCAATCCGCGTGCCAGCCGCACGGTTCCGTTTTCCAGCAAGGCGAGCGGCGTGCCCTTGGCCGCCTATGCCGCCCGCATCATGGCAGGCGCGACCCTGGCGGAGCTGTCGCTGCCGTGCGAGGACCGAGAGCCTGGGTACTTTGCGGTTAAGGAGGCCGTCATGCCCTGGGCGCGCTTCCCGGGCTCCGACGTGCGGCTGGGTCCTGAGATGAAGTCCACCGGGGAGGTTATGGGGATCGCCCCGAGCTTTAGCGGGGCGTTCGCAAAGACCCGTGAGGCCATCGACTACACCATGCCCATGGAGGGCACGGTGTTCGTGAGTGTGCGCGACGCGGACAAGCGCTCCATCGTAACGGTTGCGTTCGCGCTCGTGCAGATGGGCTATCGAATCGTTGCCACGAGCGGCACGGCCAAGACCCTGCGTGCGGCAGGCATCCGCTGCGAGGTGACCAAGCGCGTGGGCCAGGGTCATCCCAACGTGATTGACGTGCTGGATGCAGGCGACGTATCGTTTTTGATAAACACGCCCCATGGGCACGGGTCGCACGGCGATGGCACGGTGCTGCGCAGCGAGGCCGTGAACCGGGGCATAACGTATGTGACCACGCTCTCGGCCGCCGCGGCGCTCGTGCTGTCCCTGGCCGCCGCCCAAAACGGCGAGGAGCGGGCCGTCCATGCCCTGCAGGATCTGGCTGAGCTGGGTCCGTGCGACGAAGGGAGTTGAGTGACATGGGGATGAGGCATCGCATGGCCCGCGTGGTTGGGCGCCTTGTGCGATGGGGCCTGCACGACGTGCTGCACCGCAACGCCTCGCAGCTTCCGGGCCGGATCGCCCTTGCGATTGACCCTGCGTTCATTGCCTCCCGGCGGCAGGTGATTCGGCAGGGTAGCATCGTGGTGTGCGGCACCAACGGAAAGACGACTACCACCAACATGCTCGCGGCGTCGCTGGAGGCACAGGGCTGGCGGGTGCTCTGCAATCGCGACGGCGCGAACATGGCGGCCGGCGTGGCCTCAGCGCTTTTGGGGAAAGGACCTGTGGACTGGGCGGTTATGGAGACCGACGAGCTCTCCACGCCGCACGTGGTGCCCTCGCTGCAGCCCACCTACCTCGTCCTTCTCAACCTCTTTAGGGACCAGCTGGACCGGGCGGGCGAGATCGACCACGTGCAGGACGTCATCGCGCAGTCACTTGTGGACTCGCTGCACACTACGCTCGTGGCCTGCGGAGACGACCCGCTTTGCATGGGCGTAGCCGAGCGGGTGAGCGGGCAGGGCACACCGGTGCTGGCCTTTGGCATGGGGCAGAGCCTGGGCCTTGCCCCGGAGCGCGTGCCCGAGGCGCGGTTCTGCCAAAGGTGTGGCACCGAGCTTGGCTATGCCTTTCGTACCTACGCGCAGCTGGGCAGGTTCGCCTGTCCCGCATGTGGCTTTGCGACCCCCGAGCTGGACTTTTGCGCGACGCACGCCGATGTGGGCGCGTCTGGCGTCTCGCTCGACGTTGCGTGCGACAAGGGGCCGGACGGGCCAGACGCGTGGCACGTCCATACGAGCCTGGGTGGTGCCTACATGGCCTACAACCTGCTCGCGGTGGTCTCGGCCGCCTCGCTTGCAGGTGCCAACGCGCTCTGTGCGCAGCAGGCGATCGACTCATACGCGCCCGCCAACGGGCGGCTCCAGCACTTTGCCATAGATGCGCGCGAGGTCGTGCTCAACCTGGCAAAGAACCCCACCGGCCTCAACCAAAACCTCTCCATGCTCGCCTTGGACGAGCGGCGCAAGGAGTTGCTCGTCATTATCAACGACGACTACAACGACGGCCGTGACATCAGTTGGATCTGGGACGTGGACTTTGAGCGTCTCGCGCAAGACGACGCGGTCGCCACGGTGATGGCCGCCGGCCATCGTGCCAACGACCTGCAGGTGCGCCTTAAGTATGCGGGCGTGGCGGCCCCCATCGTCGATGATGTGGCGCAGGCGCTGGAGGCGGTTGCCTGCCTGCCGACGGAGTGTCCGCTGTACGTGCTCACCAACTATTCGGCACTGTGGCCGGCGAAGGCCGAACTCGAGGGGATGGTGGCCCATCATGGCTGAGCGATGCCTGCGCGTTGCGCACCTGTATCCCGAGCTGCTCAACCTCTATGGGGACTCGGGCAACATCCTCGTGCTGCGCAAGCGCATGGAGTGGCGGCAGATGGCGTGCGTCGTGGAGGAGACCCACGTGGGCGACGGCCTGTCCCTGACCGACGTGGACCTGGTCTTTATTGGCGGGGGTTCCGATCGCGAGCAGAAGATCGTGTGCGACAGTCTGTTGCGGTCTCAGTGCGAGCTTGCCGCCTTCGTGGCAGACGGAGGCGTCCTGCTTGCGGTGTGCGGCGGATACCAGCTGTTGGGGCATTCCTACGCGATGGGCGACCAGGTGGTGCCCGGCCTCTCGCTCGTGGACCTCTATACCGACCGCGGAAGCCCACGGCTTATTGGCAACGTGTGCGTAAAGAGCCCAATCGCCGCAGAGCCCATCGTGGGATACGAGAACCATGGCGGCAGGACGCATTTGGGGCCGGGTGTTGAGCCCCTGGGCGAGGTTGTCCATGGGTACGGCAACGACGGGACGAGCGGCGAGGAGGGGTGCCGGTACCACAACGTCGTTGGCACGTACGTGCACGGGCCGCTGCTGCCCAAGAACCCCGGCGTGGCGGACTGGCTCATCGCCCGCGCCCTGGAGCGCAAGTACGGCACCGCCGAACTCGAGCCTCTCGACGACACCGAGGAGCACGCCGCCAACCAGGTGATGCGCACGCGAATCGCCCACACCTGAGAAAAGGGGCCGAACCCCTTTTCTCACCGCTCTATCTTTCTCAAACCGCTACCGCTTGCCAACGTTGGTAGCAGTTTGAGAAAGATAGACTTCGGCCCAGGTGCCATACCCAAACGACCCCGCTTACAACAACACAAACATGGGATATTATTGATTGGTCGTATCAATCCAGTCTTTGCGGATAAGCAGGTCGATGTTGGTCGGCTGAATTTGGGGTTCCTATGCGTGAGCCGTCGTCCATGGCGGGAAACAAGAACGAGCTCACGCCATACCTCTCGCCGCTTGCGGTGTGGGCGCTGTCCGTGGGCACGGCCATCGGCTGGGGCTCGCTGGTCGTTACCAGCAGCAGCTACCTTGCCCAGGCGGGGCCGGTAGGGTCACTGCTGGGACTGTTCGTTGGCTGTGCCATGATGATAATGATGGCGAGCCACTACAGCTTCCTGGTAAGCCGGTATCCCGGTACGGGAGGGCTCTACAATTACGTGAAGCACGTCTTTGGCTACGACCGGGCCTTCTTGGTTGGCTGGTTCATGTTTCTCACCTACATTGCCGTCTTTTGGGCCAATGCCACGAGTATCCCCCTGTTCGCAGGGTACTTCCTCCAGGGCATCTTTAGGTTCGGCTATCTGTACACGGTGTTCGGCTTCGAGGTCTACCTGGGAGAGGCCGTGGTCACGCTGTTGGCCATCGTCCTCGTGGCCATTCTGTGCATACGGAGCAGGAAGGCGACCGCCAACACGATGCTGGTTCTGGTCCTGCTGTTTTGCTTGGGAATAACAGCGTGCTTTGTGGTGGCCATGGTGGGGCACGGCTCCTCGGGCATGAGCATGGCGCCTGCCTTTGCCCCCAACAAGAGTGCCCTTGAGCAGGTTGTGCGCATTGCCTTCCTCTCGCCGTGGGCATTCATTGGCTTTGAGACGGTCACGAACTCCTCGGCCGAGAACCGCCTTAAGAGCGGCGGTCTGTTTCGTGTCATGTTCGTCGCGGTCGAGGGAGGACGGCGCTCTACCTGTTCGTGGTCCTGCTGAGCGTGTCGGCCTATCCCGAGGGTTGCTCAAGCTGGCTGGACTACATCACCCATCTGGACCGCTTTGAGGGCATCGCCGGCCTGCCCGCGTTCTATGCTGCCCATCACTACCTTGGCGATGCCGGCGTCTGCATTCTGATGGCGTCGCTCGCGGCGCTCGTGGTTACCAGCCTCATTGGAAACCTGCGTGCGCTCAGCCGCCTGTGCTATGCCGCCGCTCAGGATGGCATTCTCCCCAATCGGTTCGCGATGCTCAACGACAAGCGGGTGCCGGCCAACACGATCTTGCTCGTGGTACTCGTTTCGCTTCCCATTCCCTTTTTGGGGAGAACGGCCGTTGGGTGGATCGTGGACACCACCACCTTTGGCGCGACCATCCTCTACGGCTTTGTCGCCATGGCGGTCCTTAAGGTCGCAAGGCGGGAGGGGGTACGCAAGCACACGATTCTTGGTGCCATCTGCGTGCCCATCCTCATTGCGTTCTTGGGATTCCTGCTGCTGCCGGAGCTTTTCTCGGACTACACCATAGAGTCGGAGACCTATGCCCTCATGATCGTGTGGTCCATCCTGGGTCTTGCCTTCTTTAACATGATCATTCGAAAGGACCACGCGAGGAACTTTGGCAGGGCCATCATTGTGTGGGTCGCACTGCTGGCCTTTATTGTGGTCCTGTCGCTCACGTGGACCTCGAGGATGAACAAGGCCAAGGGGGACGTGGTGGTCGACAACATCTCTGCCTACATGGATGGCACCGCGGATGACGCGACGCTCGCGATGGACAGGGAGGAGTTTTTTGCAATCCAGCGCGAACGACTGCACGACGCGGACCGAGACAGCGTCCTCACCATTGCTGGGCTGTTCGCCCTGTCGTTGGGCGTCCTGCTGGTTAACTACTTTTCCATGCGCAAGTGGGAGCAGAAGGCCGCCGAGGAGCGGGACGAGGCGCGTGTCGTCGCCTTTACGGACCCGCTCACCGGGGTGGGAAGCAAGCACGCTTATGCCATTCGGGAGAGCGCGATGGAGGCGGGGATCGTGGAGGGCGATGACCTGGAGTTTGGTGTGGTCGTGTGCGATGTGAATGGCCTCAAGAGAATCAACGACACCCTGGGCCACAAGGCCGGTGACGAGTACATACGCTCAGCAAGCCAGCTGCTCTGCGAATACTACCGGCACAGCCCGGTCTTTAGGATTGGCGGAGACGAGTTTGCGGTGCTGCTGGAGGGTCGCGACTACCAGGACCGGGACGGGATACTCGAGTCCCTTAACCGGAGGGTCGAAGGCAACATTGGGAGCGATGGGGTGGTCGCGTCGCTGGAGATGGCCACCTACGATCGCGACGTGGACCAGTCCTTCCGCGAGGTGTTCAAGCGCGCGGACACGCTCATGTACGAGCGGAAGGCACAGCTCAAGGGCATGGGCGCGGCCACGAGGGACTGAGCGACGACCGGCGTCGCCGCGCCACTGTCCCTCGTGCCACAGCCTTTCGCGCTATTCCCAGCTCAGGTCGGTGCCGTTGGTGGCGATTACCTGCTTGTACCAGTTAAAGGAGTCCTTCTTCTCGCGATGCAGGTCGCCGTTGCCGTCGTTGTCCTTGTCCACGTAGATGAAGCCGTAGCGCTTCTTCATCTCGCCGGTGGAGGCGGAGACGAGGTCGATGCAGCCCCACATGGTGTAGCCCATGAGGTCCACGCCGTGCTGCATGGCGATGGCCATCCGCTCGATGTACTTGCGCATGTAGTCGATGCGGTACGTGTCGTGGAACTTGCCGTCCTCGCCGCGCTCGTCCACGGCACCCAGGCCGTTCTCAACGATCATCAGTGGGATTTGGTAGCGGTCGTACAAGACCTCCATGTAGTAGCGCAGACCCTTGGGGTCAATGGTCCAGTCCCAGTCGCTGGCCTCCAGATAGGGATTGGGCACGCCGCCAAACAGGTTGCCGCCGTTGCGCCGCCCCACAAAAAGCCCTCGGGGAACGTGAATCCTGCCATGCCCACTCCTCTCCCATGCGGTTGTTATGCGATGCCAATAAGTATACTGGGCACGTGTGGTAGAGCGAACAGAGTTGCCGAGTGGCCAACCAGAGTTGCCATCCTGCAAACGGAGTGTCTCGCGCCCCACATCACCAAATCGTGGTAGAGTATTCGGGCAAACCGCACTGTGTTGGCAGCGTGAACGTTGCCATTGACGAAAGGACTGTGCATGGAGGAGAAAAAGGGAATCAACGTGGTTCGCATACTGGGCATTGTGATTGGCGTGCTCATTGTTGCCTTGGGCATCTACTGCATGTTCACCCCCATCTCGACCTATGGCGTGGTGGGCTGGATCATCGCCTTTGGCCTCATCGCCGACGGTGTGAGCAAGATCGTGCTGTGGAAGGACCTGCGCAAGGCGGGGGTCTCGGACATCTGGGCCCTGGTGGGCGGCATACTCTCGTGCGTGCTGGGCGTCGTGCTCGCATGCAGCCAGGTGGCAATGGTGGCCGTGGACATCTTTGTGGCCTATCTCGTGGGCGTGTGGGTGCTCTTGGCCGGCTGCGTGCGCATCGCCCGCTCGTTTGCGATGCGCAACGTGCGTGTGGAACTAGACGGCGTGGTGCTGGCCAACAACTGGGACCTTGCGCTGATCATTGGCATCCTCATGGTCGTGCTGGGCATCTTCTGCCTGGCCAACCCCCTGCTGGTGGTGATTGCGATTGGCTGGCAGATTGGCTTTGCCCTCATCCTGGGCGGCGCCGGCCTCATCTCTGCCACCGCGTAACAATCGCGTAAGAAGACCGGGCGCGGGGCCCTTGTCCAGTATTGGCTGGGCAAGGGCCCCGCGTTTGGCTGTTGGTGTGCGTGCTAGGCGCTCGTGCCAAGTACGTATGCCATGTACGTTGCGTAGCCGGTCAAGAGCGTTGCGCCACCTGCACGTCTGAGTGATTGCGTGCGCACGCAGGCGAGCCACAGCAGGCCGGCGGCTGCTAGCGAGACGATTCCGTCGAGCAGCAGCTCCTGCGCAAAGGGGATGGGCGCGATGGCACCCGACATGCCCAGCACGAACAGGATGTTGAGAATGCTGCTGCCGGTTACGTTGCCAATGGCAATATCGGTCTGCCCCTGCCGCGCCGCCGAGATCGAGGTGACGAGTTCGGGAAGCGATGTGCCTAGGGCAACGATGGTAAGCCCAATGAGGCGGTCCGAAACACCAGCCATGCGCGCAAGTTCGGTGGCGGCGTTAACCACGAGCTGGCCTCCCACAAAGATGCCTGCCGCACCGGCGCCTGCGAGCAGCGCAAGCCGGGGCATGGGTGTGGGCTTGTCCGTGGTCTTTTGTGCGGGCTGGTCGTCAGCCGCGTCGTTGCGCGCGGTGCGCACCACATAGCACAGGTAGGCCACCAGCAGTCCCAGCAACACAAACGCGTCGATGCGACCCAGCGACCCGTCGTGCAGACACAGGGCCAGCAGCAGCGCCGTGATGCCCAACACAAAGGGCAGGTCCACGACGAGGGTGGTTCGCCGTATGGGAATCTCGGCGACAAAGGCGGTCACGCCCAAAATGACCAAGGTGTTAACGATGTTGCTGCCAAACACGTTGGCAATGGTAATGCCGTCGGCGGCCTGCGTGGCCGACACGATCGAGATGGCCGCCTCGGGTGCGCTCGTGCCCAGGGCCACAATGGTGAGTCCCACGACGAGGGGCGGGATGCCCAGTCGCGCGGCAAAGCCTCCGGCTCCCTTTACGAAGCCGTCGGCGCCCTTTATAAGAAGCACAAACCCCAGCAGCAGTGCCAATATGCTCAGAATACTCGTCATGTCTTCCTTCTCCGCCTTCCTATATTCCTAGTAAACTACTAGGAATATACCCGCGGGACGAATTGGCTAGCATTCAGTGTTCTGCGAAGACTGTGACGGGTCGTTTTGCTGTGCGTCTCCTCTGGGACACCCCCCGTTGTTGTCCCCTGCAGAGGCAAATAAAAAGGGTCCCATGCGCGGGACCCCTCAATAATCTGGCGGAGAGCTGGGGATTCGAACCCCAGATAGGATCACTCCTATACTCGCTTAGCAGGCGAGCACCTTCGGCCTCTCGGTCAGCTCTCCAAA
>JAUMWN010000099.1 GCA_030529625.1 Coriobacteriales bacterium | reverse complement strand
ACGATGGTGTCGTAGGTCTTCATGAGCTCGCTCGAGGCCTCGGCGATGGCGGGGCCACCGGGGACCATCCAAGGCACGACGCCCACGCCGCCGGGGAACACGACCACGCACTCGGTCATCATCTGCCAGAGCACGCGCGTGAAGGCGCGGTCCTCCAGCGGCACGATGAAGCTCATCTCGATGATACCGGGGGTGTGCGCGTGGTAGATCACGCGGTTGGCACCGTTGGTGCGCGCAGCAGTCACGCAGTGGTTCATGTAGTGGCTCTCGAACTCGCTGGTCGGGCGGGCGCCGTTGAGCAGGCCCCAGACGATGCGGAAGGCGTCGCCCGTCTCGTTAATCTCGACGATGCCGATGTTCTCGGCGGGGCTACCAGCCACGTTACGCATGTACTTGCCAGAGCCGGTTGACACGAAGTACTGACCAGCCAAGTTCTCGCCCTTCACGCCCATCTGCACCCACGGACGTGGCTCGGCGTCAAAGAACGGGCGAGCCTGCTCCAGCTCCTCGTCGGTCATGCGATAGGTCAGGTTGCCACCGTTGCGCTCATGCCAGCCCTGCAGCCAGCCATCGTCACACATGCGAACAAAGCCCCTGATGAACGCCAGATCTTCCATTGCCATGATGTTCTCCCTCCATTTTGAGACAGTGGCCTGTCCCTAAGTCACGTTGTCATGCAGCCCTAACGGGGCAGGTATTCCTTGATCTCAAAGCTCTTCTTTATAGCGGCGCGAGCCTCCTCGAGGCTTTCGTACTCGCGGGCAAAGATGAACTGCGCCATGAGGTTCCCCAGTGCCGTGCCCTCGGTGGGGCCGGCAAACACGGGCAGCCCGCAGGCGTCAGCCGTTGCCTGGTTGAGGTATCCGTTATTGGAGCCACCGCCCACGATGTTGATGGAGATGTATGCCACACCGGTCAGCGCACTCAGCAGCTCGACCGTATGCGCGTAGTCGGCCGCCAGCGAATCATACACAGTCAGGGCGTACTGGCCCATCGTCTCGGGCACGGGCTGACCAGAACGCGCACATACCTCACGAAGGGCAGTCAGCATGCTGGCAGGAGCAAGAAACTCCTGGTCATCGGCGTCCACCACGGCACGGAAGCCCGCGGCACGCGCCGCCTCGGCGGCTTCGACCAGCTCGTCCCAGCTCGGAGCAGTGCCCGTAATCTCCCCGAACTCCTTGCGCACATTCTGGATCATCCACAGGCCCATGATGTTCTTGAGGTAGCGGTAGCGCTGCTCGTAGCCACCCTCGTTGGTGAAGTTGGCCATGGCGCTCTCCGGCGAGCAGATAGGCGCACGATTCTCAACACCCACGAGGCTCCAGGTGCCACTGGAAAAGTACACGGCCTGCTCGTCACGAGCAGGAACCGCCAGCCAGGCGCTGCCGGTGTCGTGACTTGCGACCAGCACGACCTCGGGCTTGTAGCCAATGCGCTCGGCAATCTCGGGGCTCACGTGGCCCAGACTCTCACCAGGCATGCTGATGGGCTGGAAGATCCGTCGCGGCAAGTTGAGACGATCGATCAGCTTCCAGTCCCAGTCGCAGGACTCCGCGCCAACGAGCGCCGTTGTGCTCGCGTTGGTGTACTCCTGCGCCTTCGCGCCCGTGAGCACGAAGCCCAGATAATCAGGCACCATGAGCAGCGTATGTGCCGTGTCAAGCGTCGCGCGGTCCTCGCGGGAGAGGGCACACAGTTGATAGGCGGTGTTGAACTGCTGGTACTGGATGCCGGTACGCGCGTAGTGCTCGCCAAAGGAGAGGATACCGGAGAGCTCGAGGGCATCGCGCACGCCGTCGGTGCGCGCGTCGCGATAACCCACGCAATCGCCGATGCGCTCGTCATGCTCATCGAGCAACACGAAGTCGACAGCCCAGGTGTCTATGCCGACAGTCTCTGGCTCAAAGCCAGCCTCCTTGGCGGCAGCGAGACCTGCGATTACGTTCTCGGCAAGAGTGTCGATGTCCCAGCAGAGATGGCCGTTCCTGCGCGTGAGGCCATTCTCAAAACGATAGACCTCGGTGAGCTCCATGCGACCGTTTACCACCTGCCCCACAATGTGCCGCCCGCTCGACGCCCCGATGTCGATTGCCACATGACACGCGCCCATACCCTCTCCTTTCGCAATTTTACCTGCTCTTAAGTTCTTGCTAGGGAGAGTTTATTAGGCTATATACTGCTATTCCATACGTATGATGCGCAGCTACTTTCGATTTTTGCGCATTAATGTTGAAGATATCTGACGTAAAACGCATGGCTTTCGGTACAAACGATGAAAAAGCGTACTTCAAGCAAGTGCGCTCTCAAAACGACCTGGCTTTGTAACCTGAGGTCTTTGTCCAAATCCTGACCTCCCGACATACATAAAGCCCGTGCGGGCCCCTGTTCGCACAAGGACCCGCGCGGGCTTTGTTTGCTTGTCTATCGTCGCCTTATGCGGTCTGCATGAGCTTGGCGCCAGCGGCCACGGTGCCGGAGATCGGCGCGAAGACGTCGCCGCCCTCGGGCCACACGGCCACCGTCTGGCCCATGGCCTCACAGGCGAAGACAGGATCGGGAATCTGGTCGGTCATCTCCACACGACCAGACACCGGAGCGCACACGGCGCCCTTTGTGGCGTCTGCAGCCACGGCCTCAGGCTTGGCGGGCTTTTTGCTTCCGAACAGCTTGTCGAAGAATCCCATGACACTCTCCCATCCCTTTGCCTAGTTTCGGCCCCCCTGAAACTCGGTTTCTCCAGTCTGATGGCATCATGCCAGCATGCTGAAACTGCATACCATCCTGTCGAATCGGCAAGCTCCACCGTTCGTCACCCGTGTATCTTAAAGCTGCAAGACAACTGTTCTTTATTGCCGCACTTAGGGATGGGAGACGCCATGGCACTGCACATCGTCGAGGAGGCAGAGCGCTGCCTTAACTGCAAGAATCCCCTCTGCCAGAAGGGCTGCCCCGTTGGTACGGCAATCCCTCTGGTGATCCAGCTGTTCCGCGAGCGCAGGATGGACGAGGCGGGAGCAGTGCTCTTCCAGAACAACCCCATGAGTGCCGTCTGCTCGCTCATCTGCAACCACGGCGCACAGTGCGAGGGTCACTGCGTGCGCGGCCGCAAGGGCACGCCCATCCACTTCTCGGCCATCGAGAACTACGTGTCGAGCACCTATCTCGAGCGCGTCCGCTTTGAGAAGCCCGAGCCCACCGGCAAGCGCGCGGCCGTCATCGGCGGTGGTCCCGCTGGCATCGTGGCAGCCATGAGGCTCGCACAGATGGGCGTCGCCGTCACGATCTTCGACCAGAACCCTCGTCTCGGTGGTGTCATGCGCTACGGCATCCCCGAGTACCGCCTGCCTAAGCGGGTCCTCGACCGCTATCAGGAGATTCTCGAGACCCTCGGCGTCAAGGTCAGGCACAACACCGCCATCGGCTCCTCGCTCACCATCCCCGACCTCTTCCGCGATGGCTACGACACCGTCTTCGTCGGCACGGGCACCTGGCGCGCGCAGACGCTGGGCGTCTCGGGCGAGGCGGGCGGCAACGTGCTCTTTGGCCTTGACTACCTCATGAGCCCCGAGACGGCGGAGATCGGCGAGCGCATTGCCGTCATCGGCGCTGGCAACACCGCCATGGACGTGGCACGCACCGCCATCCGCCAGGGTGCTCAGCAGGTCACGCTCTACGCGCGCAGTAAGCACATCTCCGCCAGCTCCGACGAACTCGAGTATGCGCTGCTTGACGGTGCCGAGCTGGTTCAAGGCAAGGCCATCTGCGAGATCAACGAGCACGGCCCCGTCTTCAAGACGGCCATCTTCGACGAGAACGACCGCGTGACCGGCTACGAGGAGGAGCTCGACCAGGTGACCTGCGACACGGTAATCGTGGCCGTCTCGCAGAAGCCCAAGAACAAGCTCATCCTCACCACCGAGGGACTCGAGGGCGACGACCGCGGACTGCTGATCGTGGACGAGCAGGGCATGTGCACGGTACCGGGCGTCTTTGCCGCAGGCGACGTGGTCACCGGCCCCAACACCGTGGTGCATGCCGTGGCCGCAACCAAGGTGGCCGTCGAGGGCATGCTCGCCTACATGGGCGTCGCGTAGCCTGCGACCGGCCAAAGGGCATTCGCAAACCCGGCGTTTAGAACATCTCGAGGTAGCGCACGCAGTCGAGCGCACGGAGGCTCTCGGCCAGCGCCTTCTTCTCACCCAGACGCCTCATGGTGGCAGAGAGCTGGACAACGGTGGTCCCCACCGGGCTCTTTGACACCGTGAGGCCACTGAAGGTCACGTCGTGGGCGTGGAGCGCATCAAGCAGCTTGGGCAGATCCTCGTAATCGATGACCTCGGCGTAGAGGTCAAATCCGCGGGAGATGCCCGTGAGGTAGGCGTCCAGACGACCAAAGACCGCAAACACGATCAGCACGATGAGGGCTGTGAGCAGACCCACCTCGAGCCATCCCGAACCGCAGGCAAGGCCAATGACCGCCGTGGTCCAGAGGCCGGCTGCGGTGGTAAGCCCATGCAGGGAACCGTTTCCCCTGGTGATAAGGGATGCTGCGCAGAGAAAGCCGACGCCCGTGACCACGTTGGCCGCGATGCGGGTGGCATCGGTCGTGACGCCCTCGCGTCCTAAGATGATGCACTCCGACACGATCATGCAGAGCGCCGCACCAAGGCACACCAGCGCGTGCGTCTTGAGGCCCGCCTTCTTGTTACGCATCTCACGGTCAACGCCGACCATGGCGCCGCAGAGGAGCGCACCGAGCAGACGCAAGGCGATCGCCCCAAAGGTAAAGGTCCGCAAACCCGCAAAGAGCTCCATGAGGTCTCCTATCCTTGGCACCTGAGCACAGTCTAGCAGGAGTGCTTCTGGCGCAATCCCAGGCTTCCTCACCGCTCGGCAGACTTGTCTTGGTAGCTAGGCAAATGCGGCCATACGGGCGCGGCGCGCTCGGACGGAGTTGACACGTCCTTCTCGCAAAAAAGGCCTGCCGCACCAAACGGTGACGGCAGGCCATGCAGCTTCTTCGTTGGATGGGGCGCTTACGCCTCTCGCCTACGCCTCGTCGGCCGGGAAGACGACGCCGCTCTCGTAGCGGATGGTGTTCTGCACGCGGCTCACCACAAGGGACTCGTCGAGCTGACGGTAGCACTCCTCCAGGTCGCCCTCGTTCTGCTGGCGCAGGAACTCGCGGAACTCGCCCTCCCACATGATGGGCAGCGAGAGGTCGTAGGCCTCCTCGGTACCATCGTTGAGGTGCAGTGTTATGGCGCCGCACTGGTTGGGCTGGGAGTTGCTCACGATGTAGCCATCGGTACCCTGGACCTGGCATACGCACGGGGCGCCACAGTCCTTTGAGCAGATGTTGACCGCGTGGAAGCCGTCATACTCAAGCACCGCGATGCCACTGGTGTCGATGCCGCGCTCGATGTTGGGCAGGTAGGTTGCGTTCTTGGGCTCGCCAAAGAGACCGATGGTGAAGGTGAGGGTGTACAGACCCAAGTCCATGATGGCACCACCGGATTTGGCAGGGTCGAATGCGGGCAGCACCTCACCTGCACGGAAGGCATCGTAACGGCTGGAGTATTGGCTGTAGTTGACGAAGGCCTGCTTGACGGTGCCAATCCTAGGCAGCAGCTCGTCGCGAATAAGCTTGAAGTTGGGCTGGCGCGTGGTCACCACGGCCTCCCAGAGGAAGCGGCCCTCCTCGCGGGCAATCTCGGCCAGCTTCTGGGCTTCCTTGTAGTTGGAAGCCAGCGGCTTCTCGCACACCACGTCCTTGCCAGCGCGGAGTGCTGCCTCGCTGACAGCATAGTGCAGGAAGTTGGGCACGGCCACGTAGACGGTGTCGACGTTGGGATCCTTCACCAGCTCGTGGAAGTCGTCGTAACGGCCAGCCGCACCATACTGGTCTGCCAGCTCGTTGACCTCATCCATCGAAGTGGGCGTGCCGGCAACGGCCGTCACCTCGATGCCCCAGCTCTTCATGTTGGGGGCGACCCAACGTACGATGGCACCAGTCCCGACGATTCCGACCTTCATGACAAGCTCCTTCCCTTGAGTTGCGACGAGGCCATTGTCGTGCATAACGGTCGGTTTGTGATGGTATTTGCGCCATACGGGAAACAAGGTTCAGAAACTGGGGCCGAGAGGCGCGTCTCTCGGAAACATGGTTACAGGACGGCTCTTTTTTGACCTGTGCGATCCCGTCCTCAGAATGCAGATGAAACTTGGTTTCCGAGGATGCCGGGCAAGGCACGCTCACCCTGAAACTGCCATCCACTCTGACCCATCTTGCACCAAAGGGCCTCCCATTTCGTATACCGTGTGCTTAAGAAAAGCGACCAAAGCAAGGAGCAGCACATGGCAGACCGCGCTCTCACCATCGGCTTCATCGGCAACGGCAAGGGATCCAACCGCTACCACATGCCCTTCTCGCTGGCGCTGCCCGAGAAGTTCCGCATCAAGACCGTGTACGCTCGCCATCTGGGCGGTCCCTGGCCCGAGGTTCCCGGCGTGGAGTACACCACCGACCTCGAGGCGATGCTCTCCGACCCCGAGATCGACATCGTGGAGATCAGCACCCCGCACAGCACCCACTATCCCCTCAGCAAGAAGGCGCTCGAGGCCGGAAAGCACGTGGTGTGCGACAAGGCCTTCGTCGGCACCGTCGCCGAGGCCGAGGAGCTCTACGCACTCGCGGAGGCCAAGGGTGTGACCATTCAGTGCTACCAGAACCGCCGCTTCGACTCCGACTTCTTGACCGCCAAGAAGGTCATGGAGTCCGGCAAGCTGGGCCAGGTCTTCGAGGTCGTCACGCACTACGACTACTGGCGCGAGGAGTACCTGCGCTATGCCAAGGAGGGCGCCTACGACCGTCTGATGGGCATCTGCTACGGGCACGCCTGCCACAGCGTCGACCAGCTCATCTCTTGGTTCGGCGTGCCCGACCGCTGGCATGTCGAGACGCGTCAGCTCTTCGGCGAGGGCCATCCCGAGACCTTCTACGACTTCGACCTCTACTACGACGAGCTGGGCATCAAGGCCACGGCGGCGTCCAACTACCACGCGGCCATCCAGCGCCCGAGCTTCGAGGTCTACGGCACCCGCGGCACCTTCATCAAGGTGGAGAAGGACCAGCAGGAGCGCGACCTCAAGAAGTTCTACCTGCCCGCAGGCCACCCCGACTTCGGACTTGACACCCCCGAGCAGTGGGGAGTCCTTCGCTACTACGACGAGGACGGCGCCATGCACGAGGAGCGCGTGGAGACGGTCCGCAGCACGTACTCCGGCTTCTACGAGGCGCTCTACGAGACGGTGGCCAACGGCGCACCCCAACTCGTGAAGCCCGAGGAGACCATCGCCCAGCTGCGCATCCTCGAGGAAGCCACCGAGAATCTGAAGTAAAGAAGCGCCGCGCTGCTTCGGCAACGCGGCGCCTTGCTTTATTTCAGCCTTGTCCCTAGGCGAAGAGCTCCGCCGTCTTGGCCATGCGCTCGATGACGCTCACGCCAAACGGGCAACGGCTCTCGCACCCTCCGCAACCCACGCACTCGTCGGCATGGTGGTCGAGCGCCAGATAGTGGTCACGCACCAGCGCAGGCACTTCTCCGCCCTTGCTCACCTGCACCTCTGCCAAGTCGTAGAACTTGTTCACCTGTGCCACGCTGATGCCCACCGGGCACGGTGCGCAGTGGCCGCAGTAGGTGCAGAGACCGCTCGCGTTGTTGCGCGGGGCAGTTGCGAGCACGCTCGCATAGTCGCGCTCCTCCTCCGTGGCATCGCAATAGGCCGCATCCGCCTCAAGGTCTGCCACGCTGCCAAAGCCGCACATGACGCTTGCCACGGCAGGACGCGTGAGCGCGTAGTGGATGCACATGGCAGGCGTCATCGCCACGCCAAAGGGACTGCGATCCGCATCGAGCAGACGTCCGCCCGCAAAGGCCTTCATCACCGTCAGGCCCACGTCAGCGCGCTCGCAGGCGCGATAGAGCTCGAGACGGTCCGCATCAAAGCCCGCGAACTCCGCGTCGGCGGCACTCGTCAGGGTCATGATGTCGTATGAGCCTGGCTGCATGTCGTAGGCGGGGTTGATGGAGAAGAGCATCATCTCCACCGCACCTTGCTCCACAGCGTAGCTGCCGCACACGGCGCTGTGCGTAGACATGCCGATGTGACGGATGGCGCCCTCGGCCTTGAGCTGCTCCACGAAGTCGCGGTAGGGCCCCTCGAGGCAGCGCTTGAGCTCGTCCAAGTCGTCGATGTAGTGCATCATGCCGAGCTCGACGTGGTCGGTGTGAAAGCGCGTGAGCAGGTCGTCGAAGGCCACCTTGCACTTCTCGACATCGCGGGTGCGCACATACTGGCCGTTCTGCCACGTGGAGCCGATGTGTCCCTGCACGATCCAGTGCCCGGGGTTCTCCGCGCAGGCGTCTCCCAGGCGCGTACGGACCTCCGGATCGCTCATCCAGCAGTCCACGATGTTGACGCCCAGCTCGGCGGCACGCAGCGCGATAGAACGCGCTTCTTCGGCGCTCATTCGGTCGAGCCACTCACCACCAAAGCCAATCTCGGACACTTGTAAGTCGGTTTGGCCTAGCCTCCGATAGTTCATGCGATTCTCCTTCCCCTTGTCCCACGCAAACTCTACTCCATACCGAACGCCAACGCACGCCAGGGCCGCCTCACCGGAACTGCTCACAATTGACTCGATTGTGAGCAGTTCGGAATTATCGTCCTGCACATATGCTATTGAACTACTCACATATAGGTCAATTGTGAGCAGTCTGGTACGAGAGTAGAGGAGCCGACCATGTACGCCTTCATTTCGCATACCTCCGCCCTCGACGTGCTGAGGACGATCGAAGGCGGCGGACAAGGGCTGTCCCTTTGGCCCAGTGAGGCTCGTGAGCTTCCTCGCCACTACAACAGCGTGACAACCCAACGCATGTACAAAGAGTTCGCAGCCCAGCATGACCTTGCTGGATACGGCATCACGAGGACTCCCGTTGACTTGCTGGTGCCCAAGGCCAGCCAGCGGAGCAAAGGGGCAAAGGCACGTTTCCATGCCTGGGAAGAACGATATTCCGGTCAACTCCATGCTTAGGCTTGAGGAGTATCTCTTTGTGAGCAAACCCGAGTTCGTGCTCCTTCAGATGGCTGGATGGCACAGCAAGACAGACCCAATCATCAATGATTTTGTACGGGGACTCGAAGCCGCTCGCGAGATTCGTCCCGCAGCTAACCGAGATGAGCCCGTTCCCTACGACGATCCTTTCGCCTGGGACAACACGAGACGGCTCGTGAGTTTGGTGCTGGTCGCAATGGAACTGATGGGCACCTATCGTCTCGCGGCCGCAGGTGGGGCGACTCGATACGCACAACAGCAACTGCTCACCCATGCAAGCGTGGAGCAGTTCATGCAGAGCATCGGGCGCACATATGGGAAGAACCGCCTCGCCACCGCCCTTGGCCACGTCCTCCCGCACTCGGCGTCACACATGGAAACCGCCCTCTACCTCTTGCTCTGTTTGTCGGAGCGCTACGGCGGCTTTGGCCTGCCACGTCCCAAGCTGAATCGCGAGCTACCCGTCAAGGAACATCAG
>JAUMWN010000033.1 GCA_030529625.1 Coriobacteriales bacterium | reverse complement strand
AGGTAGACCCGCAGGGGCTGCGCTACTCGCTCATCGAGCTGTACGACCGCTACCAAAAGCCGTTGTTCATCGTTGAGAACGGCCTGGGTGCCTACGACAAGATCGAGCACGACGGCAGCATTGTAGACGACTACCGCATCGACTACTTCCGCCAGCACATCGAGGCCATTGGCCAGGCCATCGAGGATGGCTGTGAGGTGATGGGCTACACGCCTTGGGGCTGCATCGACGTAGTGAGCATGTCTACCTGCGAGATGTCCAAGCGTTACGGCTTTATTTACGTAGACCTGGACGACGAGGGCAACGGCACCTACGACCGCAGCCGCAAGAAGAGCTTCTGGTGGTACCAGCGCGTGATCGCCACCAACGGCGAGGAGCTAGGCGACCTGTAAGCCAAAGACAAGACCTTCCTTTTCCTTGGGCCCGGAGGCGTATGCCACGCCTCCGGGCTCTTGCGTTACGGAACATGTACTCGGGGGACAGTCCCCTAAACACAGGGGACTGTCCCCCGAGTACGGATCAGCGCGCTTTTTGCGCACGTGTACGGTCGACTTTCCACTGGTCGTACACGTGCGCAAAAACCTTGGTCACCCGGACTCTCGCCAACTGGGATTATAATGAATATGGATGTTTTTCTTGCGCACGTGCGTCGATGGTATACGGCTAGTGCACTGGTGATTGTTCCCCGAGTTCGGATTGCCGCATGTGCGCAGTTCGGTTTATGCCTGTAACACAATATGAGTATAATTGACGGCCTAGCGTCCAGATGAGCCACTATGAGGTAACGCATTATGACAGCAACCCCCTGGTCACTCCTTCCGCCCCTGCTTGCAATCGTGCTCACGCTCGTTACGAAGGAGGTCTACAGCTCCCTCTTTGCGGGCATCGTGTTGGGGGCGCTGTTCGTTGCGAACTTCAACCTCATCCAAACCATGGACCTCATCGTGGTGGACGGACTCTCCCAGTCGGTGTCGGATTTGGCGGGTAACCTCTGCTTCCTCGTGATTCTGGGCATTATCGTGGCCATGGTGAGCAAATCGGGGGGAAGCGCCGCGTTTGGCCGCTGGGCCCAAACACACGTCAAGTCCAGGGTTGGTGCGCAGCTGGCCACCTTCGTCCTGGGCGTCCTCATCTTTATTGATGACTACTTCAACTGCCTCACCGTGGGTTCCGTCATGCGTCCGGTGTGTGACCAGCACCGCGTCTCACGTGCGAAGCTGTCGTACCTGATTGATGCCACGGCCGCTCCCATCTGCATGATCGCACCTATCTCCTCGTGGTCTGCCGCAGTCGCGGGCGTGGCGGATGGCATGGGCCCGGGCGTTACGGGCATACAACTGTTTATACGTCAGATTCCCTACAACTTCTATTCGCTGCTCACGGTGGTGTTCGTGGTGGCGATTGTCCTGATGAAGCTCGACTACGGCCCCATGCTGGCTGCCGAGGAACGCGCGCGCGTTGACGGGGACCTTGGGGCTACCGAAGAGGACGAGGCGGATGCAGAGAAGACAAACGGCGCGATCTGTGACTTGGTCCTGCCCATAGTCGTGCTGGTCGTCGCGGTGTTTGGCGCCATGCTGTATGTTGGCGGCTTCTTTGGGGCGGACGTGTCGGGAGGGACGGAGTATGCAGGTGACCTTGCGGGCGCCTTTGGGAACACCGACGCGTTCGTGGCTCTGCCTTGGGGTGGCATCGTGGCGCTGGCTTTTACCGCGGTGTTTCTCATCTGCCGTAGGCGACTGGCTTTTGAGGAGGCCACCGCCTGCGTTCCCAAGGGGTTTGTGGCCATGGTGCCGTCAATCCTGATCCTGGTCCTGGCGACCTCGCTCAAGACGATGACCTCCATGCTGGGTGCGGCGGAGTTCGTCCACGGGGCAATGCAGGGAATCGCCGCAGGTCTGTATGGCTTCCTGCCGGCAGTGATCTTTGCCGTGGCCCTCGTCCTGGCGTTCTCTACCGGCACCTCCTGGGGGACCTTTGGCATCCTTATTCCCATCGTTATTGCCATCTTGCCCCAGGACAGTCCGCTGCTCATCGTGGGCATCTCCGCGTGCTGCGCAGGCGCGGTATGCGGAGATCACTGCTCTCCCATTAGCGACACGACGGTTATGGCCTCGGCTGGTGCGCAGACCGAGCACGTGCTGCACGTCTCCACCCAGCTGCCCTACGCCCTCACCGTTGCGGCGGTGAGCTTTGTGACCTACATACTGGCCGGCTTCGTCCCAAATGCGCCGCTCTGCTGTGCGGTTGGCACGGTGCTCACGATTGCGACGCTGCTCGGGATTCGCCGCTTCGTGACGGCACAGCGCGCCTAGGACGAACCGAACCATCACTCATCGATTTCGCGGACCTCACCTTTGGCGGCTCTAGTCGCGCCCCCATTCCAGCAGTTGCTCGAACGCGAGGGGCTTCGCGTAGTAATACCCTTGGAAGCATCCCACGCCATACCGATTAAGAACATCCCTCATGCCGGCCGTCTCCACTCCCTCGACGCAGGTCTTTGCGCCAAAGATGGATGCCAGGTCCACAATGTTGCCAACCAGCTGCCGGTCAACGGAGTTCTCCTCGACCGCCCTCACAAAGAAACGATCAATCTTGAGGATGTCGAACGGGACCTCCTTGAGGATGCCAACGGAGGAGAACCCCGTGCCAAAGTCGTCCAGCGCAACAAGAACGCCGTTGGATTTGAGGCGGGTAACCACGTTGCACAGAAGGTCGGTGTCCAGCAGCCTGCATCGCTCCGTCACCTCCAGGCACAGATGCTCTGGCGGATACTCCAGCTCCCTGAGCATGCGCAGCACCATGTCCACAAAATCGGGTTTCTCGATTTGTGTGTAGGACAGATTGACGTTGATCACAAAGCTGGGATGCAGACGCAGCACCTGTTTTGCCGCAAGGATGGATTCCCGCAGAATCCACTCGCCCAGCTCCGGGAACAGCGGGTCGGACTCCAGGATGGGGATAAACTGGTCCGGCGGAACCATGCCGTAGCGATCGCTGTTCCAGCGCAGCAGGGCCTCGGCACCAACGAGCTGCTCTGTCTGGGCATCCACAACCGGCTGATAGAGCAGGTAGAAGCCCTCGTAGCCACGCATGATGGAGGCGCGGATCGCGTGCAGCTTCTCCAGCCTCTGATGGCTTTCCTCGTTGAGGTCGTTGCCAAACTCCACGAGGTTACCGTGTTGGCGGAGCTTGGACTCCTCGTCGGCATAGTTCAGGCAGGCATAGACCGTTTGGGAATCGATGTCAAAGCTGTCCACCCGCAGCGCACCGCAGTGCAGGTCGAGCAGCATGTTCTTGCCATCCACCTCAAAGTCCTCGTGGAGAAAGGCGCAAAAGCGATCGTATGTCTCCTGCAGCTGCGCGACGGAAAGCGTATTGCTGATAACCGCAAACTGCGTTCCGTCGATTCGGTAGACGTGCCCCGCGCTTCCCATACGCGCGAGTACCTCTCTGGCATAGAGCTGCAGAACGCGGTTTCCAAAGTGATACCCGTGCATCTCGTTGATTTGGGAGAACTTGCTAATGCCAAACAGGGCTACGCTAATCCCCGCGCTTCTCTTGATGTAGCTGTCCAGGTCCTCAAAGAAGCCGTACTGGTTGCGTAGGCCCGTGAGCTCGTCGATATGCCCCTGGATGCCATGGTTGCGTATGGTGCCCGCAAAGTAGTCCGGTTCGCCGGCGGGATCGCGTATCACGACGCCGCGACAGGTGCACACGTCGTACTCTCCCGTAACGCGCCGAGCCCGATATTGCATGTCGTGGCCTGCGGCGTCGCCAGAGAATACCAGGTCGATGCCCTTGTGATAGGCTTCCCTGTCCTCGGGGTGGATTCGGTTCTCCCAGATGTCGCCGGCGCCGTACATGTACTCGGCTGGCAGACCGTACGTGTCCACCGCGTTCTTTGACCAGCGGGAGAAGTCGTACTTCATGTCGCACAGGAACACGTAGGTTCCCTCCGAGACCACCTCAAATGCCTTGTACAGAGCATTGAGCATTACACGTCTGTCCTCGCTGATCGCCCTGATTTGTGACTTGTCCGCAGCGACGTGGCTCTCCAAACGCAGCTGCAGCTCTTTGAGACGCGCCTTGTCATCGTACATCTGGTGGTCGGCACGGTTGAACACGTCCTCCACGACGTGGTCCACGTGGGGCTCATACGTTGCGAGACCTGAGGCCACCACAGGCCCCTCGCCAATCCTCACGTTCTCCTCAACCCGTCTTTGCAGATTGGAAAGCAGTCCCTTACGGTTCTGGTAATCCTGACCCTTGAGGATCACGGCGAATTCGTCTCCGCCAATGCGGAACACAGGACTGTGGTGGAACACTTGGCAGATGAGCGCGCAGGCCGCCTTGATGTAGTCATCGCCCGCCTTGTGCCCCCGCGTGTCGTTGATTACCTTGAGGTCGTTGATGTCGCAGACCACAATGCCAAAGGGGTCGCATCCATTCTCGCTTTGGATCTGCTCCTGTAGCACGCGCTCCGTTTCGCGGTAGGCCGTCTTGTTCTTCGTGTGCGTGAGGCCGTCCCGTCGAGCCATCTCGTTTGCCGTGGAGAGCTCTGCCAGATGTTCCTTCTCCTTGCGGATGTCCTCGTCGCGATTCTCGACGCAAATAATAAAGTGTCTATGATCCGAGGCATACGTTACCGACATGCGCGTATACTGCGTTTTTCCGCCCCCAACGAGCATGCGGTAGTCCTCGGTTAGTTGTCGCCTGCTCTCGAGCTCAGAGATCAGACGGTCCTTGTCCAGGAACAGCCTGATTCGCTCTCGGTCCTCCGGATGGATAAGACGGTCCACGTTCCTCCAGGCAGCCGCGAAGAAGTCATCCCCCTCGTCCTGAACCTTGAGCTCGCCACCCCGTTTCTTCTTCGTAGCGAACTCCGCGTAGTGTGAGTTCTCGCGATCGATGTAATAGATAAAGTCGAAATGGGTGGCCAGGCGCTCGGCAATCTGCGTATAGGTAACGCTCTTCTTCTGGGTGGCCTGCAGAGCCAGCTCAGCCCGCACCTCCTCGTCGATGTTCTTTATGCACACGATGAGGTGCTTGCCGTCGCGGGCCATGATCTCGGTATGTCGGATGTGGCTGACTTGGCCGTTTACGACCAGTCGCCAGCTCATGGAGAAGGTGCTCTTGTACTTGAGGTTGTTGAGCATCACGTCCTTATAGTGCAGGTTGTAGGCCTTCTCCTGATCCTCGGGATGCACGTATTTGCGAATGCTCCTCCTGCTCTCGGCAAAGAAGTCGCTTCCCGTTGCCGGCACGTTGAGTTTCTTGTACTCGTCGGTCGAAGAGATCTCAAGGTAGGTGTTCGTTTGAATATCGATGTAGTACAGCGTGTCGTATTGCTCGGTAAGACTCGTGGTAATCTGGTCGTAGATCTCCTTTTGCCGCGCAATCTCCTCGTCTATCTCCCGCTGCCTCACCTGTGCGTCGATGTCGTTAAGACCAACGATCAGGCGCGGCCCTTCCTTCTCTTCCACCATGGCGGCAGTTATTTGGACGTAGCGGGGCCTGCCGTCCATCAAGACGCGGTAGCTCAGGTTGAAGATCCCGTCTTGCTCGATCTGGGCCATGAGGTTCTTTGCCGTGAGCTGTGTAAGAAAACGGTCTAGGTCGTCCGGATGGTTATAGGTGTGTGCTGCCGTTCGCAGCGCGGTAAAGAAGTTCGTGCCCTCCTTGGCCTGCGCGAAGCTCTTGCTGTAGTCGTCGGTCGCGCTAAATTCCCGGTAGTAGCCGGTTTGCGGGTCCACCACATAGACGCAGATGAAGTTGCCCGTGATGGCATGGAGCCTGGCATAGATGATGCGCTCCTCCGCCTGGCGCTTCTTTACCAGCTCGTCGATGTCCGACACGGCAATGACCACAAAGCGTCGGTCGTTCTCAACCCTGGATACCCGCATCTGGACGTAGAACGTTCTTTCCCCTTGGATTCTGCGGTAGGTAAGCTCGAACACCTTGGATTGCTCCAGTGCCTGTGCGAGGAACTCCCGGTTCATCGCCTTCACAAAGGCTTCTTGGTCGTCTGGATGCACAAACAGCTTTGCGTCGCGCTCGCATCCCTCAAAGAAGTCCGCACCGCGCCTCGCCTCGGTGAGCACGCCAAGCTCGTCGTTGGTGTGGTACTCGATGAGCTCGTCGGTTTCCATGTTGACGTAGTAGAGGTCCGTGTAGCCGCGGGCCAGCGCCTGGGCAATGTGGGCATAGATGATATTGCTGCTGCGTACCCGTTCGTAGGCCGCCTGCGTTGTGGCCTGCTCGCGCTGGATGCGCACCATGTCCGTTACGTCTTGGCACAGACCTTGCAGGCAAAGGCGCCCGGATGCGTCGGTGCGCTTGAACTTGGTGGTTTGGAACTGCCTTTGGTTGCCGGCTGCGTCTGGCACGTCCTCAAAGAAGATGTAGGGCCGGTCCATGGCAAGGGCCTTTTGGTCGTCCGCCACAAAGTGTGCGGCCGTGACCGCGTCGAAGATCTGTGCGTCGGTGAGACCCACCACGCCGTCGGGCGTCTGCTTGTGGGCATATTCCGCGAAGGCTTGGTTGCATGCCAGGTAGACGCCCGTCGCCGCGTCCTTGGTAAAGGCCATGCCGGGCATGTTGTCCAAGAGGGCGTTGATCGATCGATCGCAATCCCGCGCTTGCGCCTGCGGGCCCTCATATGCGCCGTCAGCCTCGCTGCTCATGGTTACCTCCGCCTTTTTTGCTACTGCTCCACATAATATTGTCTGGCAAAACCCCGCAGGTGTCCACATAAATGGTTTTGCAATCTGCGTTTGTGCGTGTCCGTTAGGGAAGAGGTACCGTTGGGACACATCTTGCGACCCGTGCGCTACGGCATGACCCCTGCTCAGCGTTCCAAAGGCTCTTCCCTAACGGATGCCAATCGGACACGCGTTATACTGTACTCGTGCTTTTTGAGCGACGCGAAGGGTTGGTTGCACATGGTGCAGCGCACAGAGGAGACGATTCGTCCTCGCGCGCCCTGGCAGGGTGTGCTGAGAAACGCTGGCCTGTTGCTGCTCGCCACCTACCTCTCGGTTGCCGCGCTCGAGCTTCCCTATGGCAACCCGTGGTATGTACTATCGCCCACGCCGTATTTGCTCATCGAGCTTGCCGTGGTGGGGCTTGCCATACTTGTGCTCACCTTCTTGGGGCAGCGACGTGGCGTTTGGGCCATCCCCGTAAGCGTGGTGTGTCTGCTGGTGGGCATCGCCCAACACTACGTCAATGAGTTTAAGGGGACGGCGTTCATGCCCAGCGACCTTTTGGCCTTGGAGACGGCGTCGGCGGTTGCGGGCAAGTATGCCTACGAAGTTACTGCGTCCATTGTGTGCGGTGTGCTCGCGTGTGCACTGGCCTGCGTGTGCCTGTTCTTCGTGCGTCCCACCAAGGAGCTCGCGATTCCTGGTCCGCGCTTCGCTCCGGTCCTGCTCAACGTGGGTGCGGCGCTGGTGTGTGCCGTGGCGCTCGCCCTCCTGGTGGTCGTGCCCAACTACATCCAGAACTTTGGTGTGGTGCTGGACTACTGGTCTCCCATGGACAACTATCGTGCGCAGGGCTTTGTGCCCACGTTTGTTGGCGCGTTCCAGGACATGTGCATTCCCGTTCCGCCGGACTACAGTTCCGAGCGTGCTCAACAGATCGAGACCGAGCTTGCCGCCTCCTACGACGCTGGCTTGGGTTCTACGCCTGCGCGCAAGGCGGCCGAGGCCCAGTATGCCAAGGAGCGGCCCTCCATCCTGGTCGTGATGAACGAGACCTTTGCCGACCTCTCGGACTTCTATCGCACGAAGGAGGGTAGATCCTTTGCCCAGGGCTATGAGGGACCTGCCTTCTTTAACGAGCGGATCGCCCAGGCTGGAGGCCAGCTGTTAGACAGGGGCGCCTTGGCCGTCTCTGCCTATGGTGGGGGTACCTGCAACACGGAGTTCGAGTATCTCACCGGGGCGACCCTTGCGTTTATTGGTGGCGGCAAGTACCCATTTCAGATGTACGACCTCTCACGCTGCGACAACATTGGCCGGCAGCTTGCGCGCGAGGGTTACCGCACCTATGCTATGCATCCTAACCTCGCGACGAACTGGAACCGTGCACGCGCATACGACGCGATGGGCTTTGATCGCTTCCTGTCCATAGACGACTTTCCCGACGCACCGGAGTTCCACAGCGGCGTGACCGACCGGGCCACCTACCAAAAGGCCCTGGAGCTCCTGTCCCAGGACGGGCCGCAGCTGGTGTTTGACGTTACGATGCAAAATCATTCCGGATACGGCCAAAACAACATCGACCCTTCGCGTACCGTGAGCTACGAGCTCGACCCGCAGGCGGTTTTGGATGAGGGGCAACCCAATCCTGCGGAGGTAAACGAGTACCTGTCCTGCATCCAGGCATCCGACGAGGACCTCGAGTGGCTCATCGGCCAGCTGAGCGAGCTGGATGAACATGTGATACTGGTGTTCTTTGGTGACCACCAGCCCGAATTCACTTGGCAGATCAATGACGCCTTGTATGACAATGCCGAGGGAGAGCTGGTCCACGCCGAGCGCGAGTTCCGCACCAATTGGTTTGTGTGGGCCAATTACGAGGTGGACGGCGCCTCGACGAGCCCGGTGGGGGAGCAGGATGTGGATGACTTGGGTGGGGGATTGGTGCTCTCCACCAACCAGCTTGTCGCACGGGCTTTGGAGTTGGCTGGGGCGCCGCTCACCAACTGGCAAAAGGCCAAGCTCTGCGCGCGTTCGCAGATTCCCGCCATCAACCTGGTGGGGTATTTGGGTGGCGACTGCCAGTGGCACGAGCAGGAATCCCAAAACGAGTTCACGAACATGCGCGAGCGTCTGCACATGGTGGACTATCTCAACTTTGGGAGTACGCAAATGTAAGGGGCACTAGAGAGACGCGTGTCCCAAAGGTACCTCTTCCCAAACGGACACCCGCGCTCAGGGGACTGTCCCCTGAGCGCGGGTTATGCTCAATAAATGATGTGGCTTGTCTTAGCCAAAGTAGCGCTTGAGCAGACCGGCGAATGCCTTGCCGTGACGGGCCTCGTCGCGGGCCATCTCGTGCACGGTGTCGTGGATGGCGTCGAGGTTGGCGGCCTTCGCGCGCTTGGCAAGGTCGGTCTTGCCGGCGGTTGCGCCGTTCTCGGCCTCAACGCGCATCTCGAGGTTCTTCTTGGTGGAGTCGGTTACGACCTCGCCCAGCAGCTCGGCGAACTTGGCGGCGTGCTCGGCCTCCTCAAAGGCAGCGGTCTTCCAGTACTCACCGATCTCGGGATAGCCCTCGCGATAGGCAACGCGCGACATGGCCAGGTACATGCCCACCTCGGAGCACTCGCCCTCGAAGTTGGCGCGCAGGTCGTCGATGATGTCCTGCGAGACGCCCTCGGCCTTGCCAATGCCCACCACGTGCTCGGCGGCCCAGGTGAGCTCGCCTTCCATCTTGTTGAACTTCTCGCCGGGGCACTTGCACACGGGGCACTTGTAGTCGGCGGGCAGCTCGTCGCCGTCGATCTCCTCAACGTAACCGCATACAGGGCAAACAAACTTCATGGTGCTCTCCTTTGCTCTTGGGGAGTCCCCTCTCCCCATGCTTAACTTGCGCGCAAAACACTCTTTCCATACTACTGCATTACAGGGCGAATGGCGCGTGCACTTCGGGGAACTGTACCTTTTGAGTGCCGCTTTGCTATCCAAATTTGCTATTTAAAAAACTCTACAAAAGGGGCTAGACACGACGGTGTGAGTTCGTGTAGAATATTTCTCGCACTGAACGGGGTGTTAGCTCAGTTGGTTAGAGCGCCGGCCTGTCACGTCGGAGGTCGAGGGTTCAAGTCCCTTACATCCCGCCATTGTCTTCTCCGGAACCTCGCATTGCGAGGTTCTTTTTGTATGAGGTGAGCTGGCGAGGTCATGGCAACAGATTTGCAATCGCAACATGCGGGGACATGTCCCATTGCCGTGTTTGATTACGACGGTACCTGCATAGACGGGCAATCCGGGTCCCTCATTGCCACCTGGCTTACGCGTAACGGCTATCTGTCTCCTTACTCCATCGTGGGTCTTGCCTGGTGGGGCATTCGCTACAAGTTGCATTTGCCATTGAGGCAGGAGCGCGCGCGCGAGCTCATCTTTAGGGATCTGGGCAAGCGATCGCCCGAAGAGGTAGACCGCATTATGGTGACCTTTCACGACCAAGTGCTGCGTCCCCGTTACCGCAAGGTCGCAATCGAGGAGATATCCCGCAGGAAGCAGGAGGGTTGCCTCACCCTGCTGGTATCGGCGACCTTTGAGCCCATTGCCCGCGAGGCGGCAAAGGTTCTGGGTGTGGACGGATTCGCTGCCACGCGCATGGAGCTCGACGAGCGAGGCCAGTATACGGGACGCGTGCGAGATGCGGTGACCGAGGGGAGCGCAAAGGTGAACACCGCCAAGGCCTTGGCCCGTACCTGTGCGAACCAAAAGCCGTGCACCCTTGAGTACGCCTACGGAGACCATCACAGCGACGTGGAACTGCTGGCTCGCGCACGGCATCCCTTTGTCGTGTCGCCCGGACCAACGCTCAAACGGGAGGCTCGCAGGCGGCGCTGGCCCATTCTTAACTGGAAGATGGCCTAGCGCGCATGGACGGCACACGCTCCTGGCCGCCCAACACCAGCCCCGAGCCCAGGCTCTCGATCGACGACTTTTGCGCCCTTGTGTGGAGCCGTGGTTTGGAGCGCTATCGCGATCTTCCGTGGCGGCATACGCACGACCCCTATGCCATATGGATTAGCGAGGTCATGCTGCAGCAGACCCAGGTAACGCGCGTGGACGGGCGCTGGCAGCGTTGGCTCGAGCGGTTTCCCACCACGCAGGCACTTGCCCAGGCAGATCCGGCAGATGTGCTGGAGGAGTGGCAGGGGCTGGGGTACAACCGGCGTGCCTTGGCGCTGCACACTGCCGCAGGCATGATCGTGACCCAATACGAGGACTTTCCACACCAGATGCGCGACCTGCTCGCGTTGCCCGGCATTGGCAACGCGACCGCGGCGGGCATTCGGGCCTTTGCGTTTGGCCTGCCGGGAGTGTATTTGGAGACCAACGTGCGCACGGTGTTTTTGCACGAGCTCTTTCCTCAGGAGGAGGGGGTCAGCGACAGGCAGCTCGTTCCGCTGGTGGAGGCGGCGTGCTCAACAGACGATGCGCGCGGCTGGTACTATGCGCTGCTCGACTATGGGGCCTACCTCAAGAGTACGGTGCCCAACCCGTCCCGCCGGTCCAAGTCGCACGTAAGGCAGTCCCGCTTTGTGGGGTCGCACCGGCAAAAGCGCGGCGAGCTCGTGCGCATGCTGCTGGCGGCACGCGAGATGGGCCTCTCTACCGATGACGTGGTGCGGGGGCTGAGCTCCTTTGAACAGTCGGCCAACCGGCCGTCGGTGTCGCGTGATGATGCGCTTGCCCTGCTGTCCGAGCTTGAGCGCGAGGGATTCTGCCATATGCAAAATGACATGTGGATACTGTAGTACTCACACGATATACTGTTATTGATGGTTAGTTGTCCCGCGATTTGGGTAGGCTAGCTAGACCCTACAACCCACGAAAGGAGAGGTTATGGCAGTGGACTTTGAGAACTCTCAGACAAAGAAGAACCTTGAGGCGGCCTTTGCCGGCGAGTCGCAGGCTACCAACAAGTACGCCTATTATGCGAGCCGAGCCAAGAAGGACGGCTTCGTCCAGATTCAGCAGATCTTCCTGGAGACCTCCGGCAACGAGCGCGAGCATGCCAAGCTGTGGTTTAAGTACCTGCACGACGGTGCCGTGCCCGACACGCTCACCAATCTGCGCGACGCCGCCGCGGGCGAGAACTACGAGTGGACCGACATGTATGCCGGCTTCGCAAAGACCGCCGAGGAGGAAGGGTTCAAGGAGATTGCCGCCAAGTTTAAGATGGTTGGCGCAATCGAGAAGGCCCATGAGGAGCGTTACCTCAAGCTCGCCGAGCGCGTGGAGAAGGGCGAGGTCTTCGAGCGCGAGGGCGTAAAGGTATGGAAGTGCCTCAACTGTGGGCACCTGCACGTGGGCGATGCGGCACCCAAGATGTGCCCTGTCTGCATGCATCCGCAGTCTTACTTCGAGGAGCAGGTCGTAAACTACTAGGGGTCAATCCATAAGCCTGTGGGTCGAGGGGGTAGACAAAGGGGACAGTCCCCTTTGTCTACCCGTTGCCGATTTTATGCATGCGTAGTGCTTAGCGCCTATATTGCGTGTAGGTAGTCTCGCGCGGATCGTCGGTCTTTACCTCGGGCACCTGGGCCATAATCTGATCCCGCAGCAAATGCTGCAGGTTGGCGTCAAGGCCGGTAATGGTGCAGTTAAAGCGAACCTCGCCGTCGGACGTCGTGGTCTTGGTCCAAATGAAGGTGATAAACGGCTTGATGTCACCCGTGGGCTTGAAGTATCCAAACAGCGAGTTTCTTTGCATTTGGCCATCTTCGCTCATGTGCACGTTAACGTGGTAGATCACGGTGTCGATGTCGGGGTTGAGCAGCGAGTTAACCGAGAAGGCCGTTGCCTGAATCTGCGAGCTGGAGAAGCACACCAGGTCGTTGCGCGAGGTGGTGTCCACCACCGATACCTCAATGCGCCCGGTGTTCTCGTCGGCCTCTTGTACCGAGAAGCTCGGGGGGAACTGCGTAAAGCCGCCGCCCCACTCAACGCCGCCCTTGAGCGCGTCGGCAACCGTGCCTACGGTTACGTTGTTGGAGAGGTTTGCCGTGTTGGCGCTTCGCACATGCGAGACGTAGAACTGTATAAATACGATGCCGCCCAAAAAGAGGATGACCAACACCACGGCGGCCTTTTGAATGAGGGTGCCAACGTTGGAACCCGAGGGGTCGTCGGAGGAGAGCGGGTCTACCTCAACGCCATGCCCCTTGAGCTTGCGCCGTTCGCGTTGCTTTTGCGCAGAATCCTCGTTCGCGTGGCCGGAGTTGTCAACCTTGGCAAACAGCTCCTCTGCCTCGGTAGCGCTAATCGAGGTACGTGGGCTTAGGTCGGTTTTGTCTTTCCTCGCCATGGAGGCCTTCCGGTTGGTGTGCACAGCCTTATAGAGTATATGGCTCGCTAAACCGTAAATCGGTCACATCTTTAAAAAACACGTTTTGGCGTCGTGAATGGAGTACACTTTCGCTTCACCCACCAACAATCGACGCAGGGAGGGGAGTGGATTATGGGACTTACGCTTTCTCACCAATCGGCACTCGATGCACTGCGAAGGTTGCGCTTGGACGGGGTGGATGTGCGCAACCAGGCGACGCCGGTTACGTTGCACGCCCCCAGCCTGTGGACGGGCGAGCGTTGGTCGCGCAGGCTGTTTGAAGACCCATCATGGCACTGGGACGTTCCCTGCAAGACAGATCCCCTGCACGTTGTGGTGAGCAATTGGGCGGAGCGACCGAGGACGACGTTGATTAAAGCGCATGCCTGTATGGGTGACATACCGGCAGGATCGTTCGTGTGGCTCGACGAGCATACGTCAATGGTGAGTCCTGGTCTGCTGTTTGTGCAGATGGCAAGCGTGCTCCAGTTCTCGTCGCTGGTATTGCTGGGCTATGAGCTCTGTGGCAACTTTACTCGTGACGCCCATGATCCGCGCAACGGGCCTGTACGCATCAACGTTCCGGTTGCGATTACTGCCGAGGAGCTCAGGGCCTATGTTCAGTCCGCGTCGGGGATTCATGGGCTGCGGGTGGCACGGCGGGCCGCAAAGCTGGTTGCTGGCAATGCATTGAGCGCTCCGGAAGCTGTGATTGCGGCCATGTGCGCGCTGCCCGTTGCCCAAAACGGATATGGCGTTGGACTGGTTGAGCTCAACCGGCGCGTTTGGGTGCGAGAGGAGTCCCAAGGGAGGGTGGCAAAGTTTCGCGTGCCCGACATCATGCTGCCAATAGCGCCCGTGGGGTTTAATTACGACGGGCAGGACCACTTGGACCTCAATGCGCTGGCTGAGGCAACGCTCAAAAAGGTGGGGTAGATGAGGGGGCCATTGACGTCGTGAGGCAGAAGTATGTTGACGACCTATGGCGAAACCGCGAGCTTTTGGTTGCGGGAAGGGTTGTTTTGCCGGTAGTGAAGGAGGACCTTGCCACTCCCCAGGGTATGGACGACCTTATGGCACAGGCATACACATGCGCCCACCGCTACTTTGGCGTTGATATGCGCAAACGGCTGCTGCAGCTAGAGAACACGGACCAAAAGAGGGACCGGCACGACTTTTTGCGCAGCATTTTGCCCCACGGGCGCGCTGACGGGAGTTCGCGGGGCACCATGTGATTCGATAGCAATATAGCAAATATACATAAATGTACACAAACGTTAAGAAACGCGAGCTTTGAGCTGCGCAAAGTGCGAAAGTGTTCAATGGCTATTTTAGCCATTGAACACTTTCGCTAATTTGACACCCTAATCTACCTAAATATGCAAGAAAGTGTACAAAAATGCATATGCGTTATATTGCTAAGAACGGACGAGTGCGGTCACTTCCCTCAGTACGCTCTCAAAGCTCACGCCGCGAACCTCAAAGTCGGGCTGCTTGGAGGTGATGCGCATGGCATCGCGTACCAGCTCGCTGGCAAACCGTACGCTCTCCAAGAGCGACTGGCCCGCCATAACGGCTGCGAGCAGCGAACTTGCGTACAGGTCACCCGTACCGTGCAGCATGTAGGGCAACAGCTCGCACGTGACCTCCGAGACCGGCGCATCCTGTCCGGCCACGTAGTTGCGAATGAGCCCGTCGCCATGCGTGATGCCCTTGAGCACGACGTACTTTGCGCCCAGCTCCAAAAGCGCGTCGATGGCACGGTGCACGTACTCGTCGTCCACGTCCTGGCCCTCGTAGGGCATGCCGGTGAGGATGGACGCCTCGGTAAGGTTGGGGGTGAGCAGGTCCGACCCGTCCACGAGTGCGGCCATGGCGTCGCAGAGCTCGGGCGTGTAGGTGGGGTAGCGCTGTCCGCCGTCGCCCATAACCGGGTCAACAATGCGCAGTGCGCCGGGATGCTCACGGTACAGGCGCTGGATGGCGCCTACCTGCTCGGGTGCCCCCAAGAAGCCGGAATACACGGCATCGATCTCGATGCCCTCCTGTTGCCAGGCGTCCAGGTATGCGTCGAGCATGGATGTGGTGTCGTGCATGTACCACACGGGAAACTTGGTATGGGCCGAAAAGAGCGAGGTGGGCACAGGGCAGACGTCGCAGCCTGCGGCGCTCAGCACGGGAATCGCAATTCCCAGTGAGCACTTGCCATAGCCGCACAGGTCGTGCACGGCGGCCACACGGGGAATGTAGGCCCCCTCGCGTTTATACAGGAACACTTCGTTGGTTGTCATGAGAACTCCTTTACGTGGACTTTTGGACCGACGTTGGCGAAATAGGATAGTGCTTGTATGGTATTGATGCAAGAGACAACATCAAAAATGAGGTGGGGTAGACAAAGGGGACTGTCCCCCGCGTCTACCCCCATGCATGGGTATGCGACTGTGCCACGGTTGGTAGACTCGGGGGACTGTCCCCTCTGTCTACCTGTCGCTGCCTACAGCCCCGAGGTGTTGAGGCGGTTGCGCAGTGCCTCGGGATGGATGGCGTGCTGCAGCGCTACGTCGCGCGCGACGGTGCCCTGCCTTACGAGCTCGTACAGACTCTGGTCCATGGTGCGCATGCCATGCTTGCCAGAACTGGCGATCACCGAGTCGATCTGGTAGGTCTTCTCCTCACGAATGAGGTTGCGAATGGCGGTGTTGGCCACCATGATCTCGAACGCGGGGGTCACATGACCGTCCACGGTGGGCACGAGCTGCTGACTCACCACGGCGCGCAAGACCAGCGAGAGCTGCATGCGAATCTGGCGCTGCTGTGCGCTGGGGAACGAGTCCACGATGCGGTCAACGGTGCTCGAGGCGCTGGACGTGTGCATGGTGGAGAAGATGAGCTGGCTCATCTCGGCGGCGGTGACTGCCGTGGCCATGGTGTCCTGGTCACGCATCTCGCCCAGCAGAATGACGTCGGGGGACTCGCGAATGGCCGAACGCAGGGCCTCGGAGTAGGTGGCCACGTCCGTGGGGATCTCGCGCTGCGTGACGATGCAGGTGCCATGACGATGGATGTACTCGATGGGGTCCTCCATCGTGACGATGTGCCCGTGACGCTCGTGGTTGAGGCGGTCCACTATGCAGGCGAGCGTGGTGGACTTTCCCGCGCCGGCCGAGCCCGTAACCAGCACCAGGCCCTTTTGGAACCGGCACAGCGACAGAACCTCCTCGGGAATGTTGTTCTCCACGGGGTCGGGCAGGCCAAACGGAATCACGCGAATGACGGCACCCGCCGAGCCGCGCTGCCTAAACGCGTTCGCACGAAAGCGCCCCATGCCGGGAATGGAGAACGAGAAGTCGTCGTCGTGCTGGTCGTTCTCGGTAAAGTGCCTAAAGTCGCGCCCCGCGATGCCATAGATCTGGCGCACGATGTCGTATGTGTCGGCAGGCATAAGGCGCTCGGAGTCGGTGCGGTACTGCTGGCCGCCCTTCTTGTACGCAAGCTGCAGACCGGCGATGATAAAGATGTCGGAGGCCTTGTTGTTGATCATTTCCTGCAAGATGTCTTCGAGCTTCATCACTCACTCCTACTCTCCAGCGGTGGAACCGGTCCACAGCATGTCGTCGCTTCCACTTTCCTCCGCCGCGGCGGTCAGTCGCCAGGCGATTACATCTAAAGTCGCATTGTCCTGTATGGTAGCCGAAGTCTGTAGGCTCCGTCCTCCCTGCGTAACGAATGTACACGTGAGGACGTTGCCGTCCATGGAGTACGTGGCGCTTACGCCCTCCTCGCACACCTCCACCAGCATGCCGTTGATGCGGTTCTCCACGCGTGACAGCATTGCCTGGCCGGTCTCGCCTGCCTTGCGTGCCGCCACGAGCTCCTCCTCGATGCGGGCAAGCAGCGCCTGGGCGCTTCGTTCCGCTTGGTATCCCTCGGCGGTCATGGTGGCCTGGCGCTGTGCCAAGGCGGCCATGGCGTGCGACGTTGCCACAGTGAGCACCGCCGCGGTGGCAATGGAGATTACCACCACAACCGTGAGCAGCGAGATAAGGCCATGCCGCATGTTGCCGCTCCTGCCCGAGGCGCTGGGCTGACTCATGCCGCATCACCTCCCTTGTCGCCGCTCACGTAGCGGGAGGTCTTGAGCTCGTAGAGCTGCGTGTCTTCCTTGGATACCCGTATGGTCGCGTCGTACAGGGTGCCGCCCGCATGGGACACGGGAACGACGTCGCAGGTTACCGTGTAGTCGCCTTCGGCCGTGGTCCCGCTGGTCCCCTTGGGGTTGGCCGAGAACTCCTCGGCACGGACGGTAGCCACCTGCACGGCCTCGCTCAGCTGCTTGGCCTTGAGCCCCTCAAGCTGCGCCTTCGAGAACAGCTGCACGAAGACGGCCAACGCGAACATAAGGAACGCGAGCACGACCAGCGCCTCAATGAGGAAGGCCATGCCTCTTCTGGTGTTGGTGTGCTTGCGCACGACGGAGTTCATCTCGTCCGAGACGGCCATGCTACACACCTCCCTGCAAGTTGCGCAGCGCTACCTTGGTGCTGCCAACGTCGGTAAAAACGGTGAGCAGACCGTTGTCGTAGGAGAAGTCAAACGAATTGGACTCAGCCAGGACCGTGGCCTTCTCGGGCGTATACGATGCGCCCGCAAGCGCGTACTCCTGCACGATCTTGCCCTGGTAGAGGTAGATGCGCGTCTCGTAGCTGCCGGAGGCGTTGTTCTCCACAAGCACGAGCGCCTTGCCCTCGGGGCCCTTGCCCGTGGCCACGCTGCCCGACGCGTCGTTGGCGCGCACGCTGCTGGTAATGGGGCCAAGCGTCATAATGCGCTTGTCATTGTCGTTTTGCATGGTCGTGATCGACCCGTACGAGCTTGCGCCCGCGACGAGCGCCAAGAGGTCCACCACCACGAACACTGTGAAGAGCAGTATAGAAAATGCGCGCTGCAGCCGGTGTCCCTTCTCCGTCCTGTGGTGGGTACTTACGGCGACTGCGTCGAAGACCTTGGTGTTTGATCCGCTCATCGGGGAATCACCACCACGCTTGGAGCCATGTTGCTGGCATAGGCTTCATAGGTAATAATGTAATCATTATGGTTAATGCGTAGGCCGTAGTCATCCTCCAGCTTTTTAAGCGAGAGGGGATAGGACCCCTCAACGGCACAGCATCGCACGGCCGCGCTCAGGATGGACTGCCGCAGCGCCGCTGCACCCTGCTCGCGGGCGTTGGCCTGGGCAACGCGCAGCACCACGACCAAGGCCGCTGCTACCAGCACACAGCACAGCAGGACCACGATGAGTCTCTTGCGCTTGCGCGTCTTGTCTCGCTTGGTTACCTCGTGATACATCGCATACCGCCCGTCAGCCTATGGAGCGCATGATGCCAATGAGCGGAAGCATAACCGCTATGAGCGTTGCGCCCACGGTAAGGGTGAGGAAGGCCGCGAACAGCGGTTCGATGCGGTTGATGATCTGGTCGATGCGCTCGAGGGCGTCGTCAAAGAAGATCTGCGACAGGCGCGAGAGCATCTCGTCGGAGCTGCCCGTTTCCAGGCCAACCATAAGCATGCGCGCGTAGAGTGGCTCGAACACGTCGTTCTCGGAGATGGCTTGGGCAAGGCTGCGCGGGTTGCTGGCGTCGATCATGGACTGGTATGCGGCCTCCACCTTTGGGCGCAGACGGTCGTTGGTAACGAAGGCCAGCGCCGAGTGCATGGCGGTCTCGGTGTCCACGCCCGAGGAGATGTAGGTGGAGAGCGCGGCGGTAAAGCGGGAGAGTGCCAGCTGATACATGCTGTCGCGCGTAAAGGGCATCTTCTCGAAGAGCGCCAGCACGCGCTCACGCCCCGACTCGGATCCGCTCATAATGGTGAGCACTACGACCGAGATGGTGCATAGCAGCGTGATGATGAGCGCGATCCAGCCAATGGCAATGGAGATGCCCATGGACGAGAAGGAACCGGTGGTGAGCGTGCCGGTGAGGTTCTCGTACACGTCTATAAACACCGGGAGGATAAACAAGACGGCAAACAGGAGGATGACGCTCATGATGGCTAGCAGCGCAGCCGGGTAGCTCACACTCGAGCGCAGCTTGGCAAAGGTGCGCTCCTCCTCCTCGTAGTACACGTCCAGGCGACGCAGTACCTGCTCGAGCCGGCCGGCCTGCTCGCCGGCGCGAACCATGGCCACTGCGTACTCGGGGAACACCGCCGTAGACTCCATGGCGTCTGCCAGCGAGTTGCCCTCGGCAAGCTGCAGGTACACCGCATCGCATACGGTTTTGAACTCGGATTCCTCATGCTCGTCGGAGAGCATGAACACCGCTTCGTCGGTTTGGATGCCAGCGGCAATCATTACCGCGATTCCGCCGCAAAAGGCGCTCACCGCGCTACCCTCAAGCATGGATGTTGCCATGGGCGTCAGCTCCTTGTCTTCTTCCTAGTACACGTATCGTTCAGTATATGTTTTCCCGTCACCCACCAGACCAACGGATTCGGGATCAGAGGCAAACGTAAGGTCAACGCGGCTCCACGACTGCGGGTTTACCGAGAATTGCGCACTCGTCCAGCTGCCGTCGATGTACACCATTATCCAGGCATGATACAGATCCTCGGGGGACACGTATCCGGTCACGATCTTGGTGGGGATGCCCACGCTGCGCAGCATGGCGGCACCCAGTGACGCGTAGTCAAAGCAAATGCCCTTGCCCGAGGAGAGCGTCTCGTCGGGATTGGGCACGTAGCCGGTCGTGCCGCTGAGCTGTGCGGCCTTGTCGGTGTCGTACGAGACGTTTTGCGTGATGTAGTTGCACACCGCCTTTACGGCGTCGCCCTGGTTTTGGGCGTTTGCGGTGAGCTCTCGGGCCTTGGCCACGCAGGGGCTGTCCTCCGTGTAATCGCAGTACATGTTGGGCTGCGTAAAGGGGATAAACTCGGAGTTCAGTTTGACGTCGGCTGTGGTGGAGGTGGTCTCAACGTAGTTGTTGCCGCCGGTGTTGCGCATGATGGCAAACGTGTAGGAGCCGTCGCCCATGTTTATGGGGCAGGTTATGGGCGTTCCGTCGCCGGGCAGGTCGTAGTTGTAGCTCATCTCACCGCAGGTTACCAAAAGCTTGAGCCTGCTGGCGCTCTTTGCCGACGCCATGACGACGCCTTGGGAAAGCGAGCTGGTATCTATGGATCCGTCGTTTTCGGTCACGGCACCTGCAGGGTCGAATTGGGGTGACTCAACCGCGCCGGGAGCGCTAAAGGCCTCACCCGAGGTGGAGTCCTGCCCACCACCGGCGTCCCCGCCGCCCGAGTCGCCGCCCCCGCCGCATGCGCACAGGCCACATGCCAGGACGCCTGCAAGCGCGAACGCCAACGCTGTGTTGTGCCAACCCTTCACCCGCACTCCTTTCCTTCTGTCACTGTAGCGCATTTGCGGCCAATGTGAAGGGGGCAAGGCGGTTTGCTACACCGATGTGGCGCGAATGGGGCCGAATGGGGCCGGTTGCTTGGCACGGGCTGGCGGTAAGCATAAAATGTGGGCAAGACGCTGGGTCCGAAGGAGGTCGCATGAGCAAGGTGCGTTTGCTGTGGCTCGTAGTAAAGCGCTCGGGCGTAAGCAAGATTCTCACTGGCTTTTTAGGTGTCTTCTTCGTGTGCGCCCTGCTGGTACTGTTCTTTGAACCTGGTGTTAATACATTCGGGGACGCGTGCTGGTTCATGTTTGTTGTGTCGACCACGGTTGGGCTGGGCGACTTTACGGCGGTAACAACGATTGGCCGCGTTGTGACCGTCGTGTGCACCGTATCGTCCATCGTCGTTACGGCGGTCGTCACTGGCGTGGTCGTGGACTTCTTTCACGAGCGACGTCAGCGCAACCTGGACGAATCCATAACGGAGTTCTTGGACAAGCTTGAGCGCCTTCCCGAGCTGAGTGACGAGGAGCTCGCCCAGATCTCGGACCGCGTAAAGCGCCTGCGCAAGCGATAGCGCGCCCGGCCTGCACTGGGGGGACAGTCCCCTGAGTTTAGGGGACAGTCCCCTAAACTCAGGGGACTGTCCCCCCAGTGCATCCGTGAGGTCCAACAGGTTCCAGGATTGATTGCGCGTGGGGATGCGGTGACCAATTTTGGTCAATCCCCGATTTGCCGCGGTTTTCCCTGCATTTGGCGCATACCATGGTGTAAACACCGCAACCAAATGGGAGAGACGACATGGCCCCAGCTAACGTAATTGCCGTTCGCACCAATCATCCCCTTGCACCTTTTGTGCGCGGTGCCGTGCACCTGGAGGAGCTGCCCGACGGGTTGGTAATCCCCAGACGCTTCTTTCCCGAGCAGATGGAGCACTTTGCCCAGATTGGCCGACAAGAACGTGCGGCCGCCACATCGGGCGCGGTGATTGACTTTGTCACCGATGGTACCGAGGTGTGCCTGGACTGCCGCATAATACGCGCGCTCAACCCACGCCACATGCTCTATCGTGCGGTGATGGAAGGCATGTCGGACGGAACGGTGCCCTTTGGCCTGGCCGAGGAAGGCAATGTGGACGGCATCGACCTGGTGGTGGACGGTCGCCTGGTTGCGACGGTCGCTCCCGTGGACGGAACCCTGCGCTTTGCCTTCGACAACCACGCCCACGACGAGGTGGAGGTGCGCATCTACCTCCCCAGCATCATGACGGTTGCGGTGGGAAACCTTACCACCAACGGTTCGCTCAAGCCGGTGCCTGGCCGCGGCTACCTCCTTGCCCTAGGCGACTCCATCACGCAGGGCTTCGTGTGCGGCAATCCCTTCTCATCCTATCCCGCACAGATCGCCAATACGCTGGGCATCGACCTCCTTAACCAGGCGGTGGCAGGCCACGTGTTTGACGAGCGCTCGCTTGGTGGCTTCTCCCTGTGGCGCGGAGAGGCGCCCGAGGTGATTGTGGTTGCCTACGGAACCAACGACTGGGCGCGCATGCGCTCGGTGGAGGGCATCGAAGGCGGTGCGAAGGCCTTCTTGGACAGGCTGAGCTGGTTCTTCCCCAAGGTGCCCACCTATGTGCTCTCGCCGCTGTGGCGCGTGGACGAGCACGAGCCCATGCCGTGTGACCAGCCACTCACCTGGATGCACCAAATGCTGGGCCGCGTGTGCTCCCGCCACCGCAACATGCATATCGTGGACGGCTACCACGGCATACCCAAGGACCCGTCCCAGTTTATGGACGGGCGCCTGCACCCCAACCAGGAGTGCATGGGGCTTGTGGCCGACCTTCTGCTTGAGGCCATGTGCGACGACAGCGTGGACCTCATTGTGGCAAAGCACGTGGCCAAGCGCGTGGTGCGCGAGGGCGGGCTTGGCAACACCAAGGAGTTTGTCTCTCGCGAGCGTCAGATCGATCGCGACACCGCGGCTCGGGACAACTCTCCCGAGGAGCATCCCGACTTCGACAGGCTGGTGCGCACCATCTGGCGCCTACGTCAGCCAGATGGCTGCCCCTGGGACCAGGAACAGACGCACGCGAGCATTACCAAGAATATGGTGGAGGAGGCCTACGAGGCCGTGGAGGCAATCGCGGCAGGCGACGACGTAAGCCTGTGCGAGGAGCTGGGAGACGTGCTGGAGCAGGTGCTGCTCCACGCTCAGATTGCCTCCGACGAAGAGGCGTTTAACATCGACGACGTGTGCCGCAAGCTCAATGAGAAGCTCATTCGCAGGCATCCGCACGTGTTTGGGGACCCCACGGCGTTGAGCGCAGACCCTACGGCCGGGAGTGCGAGCGAGGCGCTGGACGTGTGGGACTCCGTAAAGCGCAAGGAGCGCGAAGACGGCCTGGGCAAGGCGGGCCTCTTGGATTCCGTGCCCACGTCGCTTCCGGCGCTCATGCAGGCGCAAAAGATCTCGCAGCGAGCGGCCAAGGCCGGATTCGAATGGGAGACCGTGGCCGACGTGTGGGACAAGGTAGACGAGGAGCGGGCAGAGTTCGAGCAGGAACGTCCGGGGACGCCTGCGGCGGCGCAGGAGTTTGGCGACATCCTGTTTGCGCTGGTAAACGTGGCAAGGAAGTGCGGGATTGACGCCGAGGAGGCGCTTGCCGCGTCCAACAGAAAGTTTAGACGGCGCTGGGCGGCCATGGAGCGACGAGGCAGCCTGGACGGCCTGTCCACCGCCGAGCTCAACCGCCTGTGGGACGACGCGAAGGCAGACGAGTAACCATGGCGGGGTGTAGGGGACAGACTCGCAACCGCAGTTTTCTCTTTCGCCCCTTTCGCGGCAGTGGCATGTGTGCGATAATAAATGACCCACAAAAAACGACACAGCATCAACGGACCAAAAACGAAGCACGGGAATGACACGGTATAGCTCTTCACATAACCGTCGGCGGACGTCTGCAAGCCGACAGGACACGTCTCAGCGCAGGCACGCAGGCACGCAGTATGTGCCGCGTGACGACCATGCACGCATAGCGGCAAATCTCAACACGAGTACGGGCTCCTCATCGAGCAGGCGTCGCGGTCAAGCCAACGCCCGCGATACGCGCAGGGCAAGCAGGCAGGACCGAACGCACGCGCGTCGCTCCATCGGCGCCAACGTGCTGTCGTTTCCGGCGTCGAGGGCGCTGGGGCTTGGTGGGTCCGCAGACACGCGCCGCGGGCAGGACGAGACCGGCCGTCGCAGGCGCGCGTACGACTACGGGGCATATGGCCGCGAGGATGACGCACGGCAAGCCGAGGTGACGGCCCGTCCGGCGGTATACACCCAAAAGACAAAGACGCGCACCTTTGACTTTGCCCTGCCCAGCTTTGCGGGGCGGCTTCCCTTGGTGCTGGCGATTCTGGTCGTTCTGGCGGCTCTGGTGTTTGGTGTGCTTTGGGGACCGGCGCGCGCGTACTATTTGGCCTGGCGCGAGTCGGGTGTGCTTCAGGTTGAGTATGATGCGCTGGCCGAGCAAAACGCCGACCTCGATCACGACCTCGATCGCTTGCAGTCGCTTGAGGGCATAGAGGACGAGGCCCGACGCCGCGGGTATGTGTATCCGGGCGAGGAGGCCTTGGTCGTGAGTGGCGTGGAGGAGCAAAAGGTTGCCGATCCGTCTGCGGTGCAGGAGGCCATAGACCAGTACGAGAAGAGCCAGCCGTGGTACGTTGGGTGGCTCGACTCCGTGTTTGGCTATCAGCGAAGTAACGAATAGGGACGTACGACGTCCTGTGCGAGGAGGTTGCGGCATGACGCGTGTGGCTGTTGTGGATGTGGGTACGGTAACGGCGCGTCTGGCAATAGCCGACGTTGCCTCCTCGCGCGTGCAGCGCATGATGCGCGAGTCAACCATCGTCAACCTGGGTGAGGGCGTTGACAAGACCGGCATGCTGGCTGACGGTGCCTGCAAGCGTTTGCTGGCCTGCGTGGACGCATATCTCGCTCAGATTCGCCAGTCGGGGGTGGCGGCCGTGTGCTGCACGCTTACCAGCGCCGCCCGAGACGCGCGCAACTCCGGCGACCTGCTGGATGCGTTCGCGGCCCGCGGTCTTGTGGCCCAGGTGATTCCCGGGCAGGTCGAGGGCAGTCTCACCTTCTTGGGCGTGGCACAGGACTTTGTTGGCGACCGGCTGTTGGTTGCCGACAGCGGCGGCGGCTCCACCGAGTTCGCTCTGGGCTCGCTCACCCACGAGGGCGTGCTGGGCTTGGACTTCGTGCGCTCGGTGGACGTGGGGTGCCGTCGCGTTACCGAGAAGTTCCTCAGTGGCGCCAATCCGCCCTTGGCAAGCGATGTTGCGGCGGCTCACGCCTTTGCGCGCGACGAGTTTGCCGCGGTGGCAAAGCGCTATGCCACGCACTTGCACGACGTGTCTAGGATGGTCGTGACGGGAGGGACGTCCACCACGATCGTCGCCCTGCAAAAGCAGCTCGTGCCATACGACTCTGCGCAGGTGCACCTGGCCACGCTCTCGCGCGAGGAAGTGCGTGAGCAGGAGGAGCGCCTGGCTGCGCTTACGGTGGAGGCCCGAGCGGAGCTGCCGGGCATTCAGGCCAAGCGTGCGCCGGTAATTCTGGGCGGGGTGATTACCGTGGGCGAGGCCATGAACGCGTTTGGCATGGATGAGCTCACGGTGAGCGAGAGCGACCTGTTGTTTGGCCTCTCCCTTACGGTGGCCGCCGCTGCCGATGGCGACCCCTCACCCGTGGGTTGGCGACCGCAGCTGTAACGAGCGGGCAACCGCGTCAGGAATGCGCTACACTTAGGCAACACTGCACTGGGGGCGTGGCGGAATTGGCAGACGCAGGAGACTTAAAATCTTCCGCCGAAAGGCGTGCGGGTTCGAGCCCCGCCGCCCCTACCAAACTTGCTTAACAACCGAGGGGTCCATACGGGCCGGGGTCCTCGCCACAACGGCCGGCGGGGCTCGAACCGCAAGGTCGCGACGCGCCAGCGTCGCGGGCCGAGGAGCGAAGCGACGAGGCCCCAGAGCCTTGCCGCAGGCAAGGCGGGAGCCCCGCCGCCCCTACCAAACTTGCTTAACAACCGAGGGGTCCATACGGGCCGGGGTCCTCGCCACAACGGCCGGCGGGGCTCGAACCGCAAGGTCGCAAGGCGCAGCCTTGCGGTGCGCCCTGCCTGATCAACGCGGCCTTGAGTTTTCCTCATGAGAAGAAATTACCTACAGCTGCATTTTGCCCTCACTCTTTCCTGCGATAACATGAGGAGAACGAGCAGCTGTAGGTAATTCTCTGTTGTGAGGTGAGTTTTGAATGCCTAAGGATACGCAACCGGAGCCGTCGGCACTGCCGGAAGACGCGCAGCCAGAGCTGTCGGCCCAGCTGACTGACCAAACGACCCAGCTCATCCAGTACGCATTCGTCAGCCATGAGTCCGCCATTGACGCAGTATGGTGCATTGCAGCGAAGGGCTGGCCAGGCATTTTGGATGACGAAAACGTCTGGCTGATTCCTCTTCCTGAGAGCTGTGTGCACACGCAAAAGGCTTTCAAGCAGCTTGACGCAGAAGTCAATCTCTCCTCATTGGGAATCATGGGTAGCCCCGTTGACCTGCTTGTGCCCAATCGCTCCTGTTTCTCGAGGGGCAAGCAGGCTCGCTTTCACGTGTGGCGTGACTACTTCCCTGACAAGTCGTTCCTACGCGTGCACGAGCGCGTCTTCGTGAGTACTCCGAACTTTGCCATTCTGCAGCTCGCTACCGCACGTCCGTCAAGCACCCTCGAAAGGGAGCGCGCACGCCAGTCTGCCGAGGAAGACGCACGGATTCGAGCTGAGCTGGGGATAGGGGAGCCAGCTTCGACTCCCGAGCAGCTGCTTCAATGGGAAAACATCTCTCGGTTTGCCAAGGCCACCAAGGCGCTCTGTGACTTTTCTGGCACATATCGTTATGTGCCGAGCGAAAGCTCAACAATGGGATTCGCCGTGGACTTTGGCAGGAAGCCCATGATGTCCCCTGCGTCTTTCCTTGCCTTCATCGATAAGATGCCTGCGTCAAAGGGGGTCATGCGTGCGAGGCGAGTGGCGGCTGCTGCCTTTGCGGGGTGCGCGTCTCCCATGGAAACCTTGCTTGTCCTCATGCTTACGCTCTCCGTGGAAATGGGTGGCTTCGGGCTGCCTCGCCCGATGATAAATTGGCAGGTAGACATTGACCCTGAGCAGCGCGACCTGAGCTCAAAAGAGGAAATCTACGGAGACCTCTGCTGGCCAAAGCACAAGCTTGATGTGGAGTACGAGGGATGGAAAGACCACGCTGGAGCAGGTCCTCGCAAGGTGGCAGAGGACGCGGCGCGACAGAACTCACTGGCAGCTCTTGGATGGACCGTGCTACGCGTGACTGCTCCGCAAGTGACAACGCAGACGGGGCTGACGCTGCTTGCCAGGCAAGTGGCAACGATTCTTGGAAGCCCACTGCGCGAGCCGAATGACCTCGAGCGCATTTGGAGATCTCGACTGCAGGCCTTGTTGCTACCACCCGTGAGGGAGTGAGGCTTTGAGGTGCGGGGGAGCGTCGGCCTCGGATGAGCTGAGCGCGATGCATCCTTGATTTGCTCGGGGCCTATGGTAGCTGGGCGAAAATACCTACAACTGAGATTTGGGCCAACGCTTTCCTGCGCAAACGTAGGGCAGTAATTCAGCTGTAGGTAATAGATCGATGTGGGTGTAGAGCGGCGCGTCGAAGGCGAAGTTGGGGAAGCTCTCGACAAACTCGAGGTTGGTGGGGAGCAGTACGCCCGTGCCTCCAAGGATTATGCGCGTACGGAATACCCGTACAGCA
>JAUMWN010000032.1 GCA_030529625.1 Coriobacteriales bacterium | reverse complement strand
GCCCGAGTGGCGGAATTGGCAGACGCGGAGGTCTCAAAAACCTTTGTCGAAAGACGTGTGGGTTCGAGTCCCACCTCGGGCACCATCTCACAGATGCTCAGTGCGGCAACCTCATCGGTTGCCGTTTTTGGTTTGCGGGAGACACCCGGCCTCATCCCTTCGTAGCCCCGTACAGTGAATCGACGACCTGATGCCAATTTTTTGACTTATCAGTAAAAATGGGGTGTCGTTTCCCCACATACGTCAGAAGGAGTCTCGCGTTTGCCCAGGTAGATGGGCATGTTTGGGGAACCTTTCTGGAAGGGGTTCCCAGAATTTACTGATAAGCCCGATTTTTTGGCATCGAGTCGCCAATCTACTGTACGGGGTGGCACTTGAGATTGCAAAACGGGACATAGCCGTAGCATACCGAGAAGTTGCGTTTCGCAAGCAATGTGTACCGATTACGGGTATACTCACATACAATAAATATCCTGTCCCCTATTGCGGAGGTATCACATGCCCGAGGTATCCCGGTTCTACGGGATTGTGATTAAGATGTTTTTAAGCCTAAAGAGCATGAACCCAGCCACATTCATGCACTCTACGGCGCATATGTGGGTGAGTTCAACGTAAAGACACATGAGATGATGGTTGGCGACCTCCCTCCAAAGGCTCAGGCACTAGTGCGTGAGTGGCTTGAGCTGCACACTGACGAGCTCCAAACAATGTGGGATACTCAGTCCATCCACAAGCTTCCACCCCTTATGTAAGGACGCCTCTCGTGATCTGTCGAGTCTCCAAACTGATGGTAGTTCCAAAATACCAGCTAGTCGTATGCTTCGATGATGGCAAGATGGTGCTTTACGATGTGGAGGAGGATATCGACACCATTTCGTCCTATAGACCACTCAAAACTGTACTCGGCCTCTTCCAGCAAGCGCAACTCGACGAAAGCCGTACCTGTATTTGGTGGAATGACCAAATCGATCTGCCAAGCGATACGATCTATGAGTATGGGACCGAGCTCTTGCCCGCGCGATAGCATTCTGACCTGATGCCACACTGCTCGTCACGGCGAATTCTTCCAAGAAGACCATATACCTGCGCAGATCTGAGCAGGTACACAACCCATATGCAATCCCCTCGTGTGCCCGGCTAGCCGCGCGGGCCTTCTGCGAGCCAGGGGTTGGTGGCGAGCTCGCGCTCCATGGTGGTTGCCGGACCGTGGCCGCACAGCAGCACGGTGCGCGGGTCTATCTCGCGCTTGAGGCGGTCCAGCGTGCGCATGAGGGTTTGGTGGTCGCCGCCCACAAGGTCGGTGCGACCGCACGAGCCCGCAAACAGCGTGTCGCCCACGAACGCGAACCCGTCCCCCAAAAGCACGATGCCGCCTTCGGTGTGCCCGGGCGCCTCCAGCACGCGCATGGCGAAGTCACCCACGCGCACCTCGTCACCCTCGTGCAGCAGCCGGTCGGGCGCCGGGGCGTCCTCCAGGTCGGGCCACGCGTCAAAGTAGTCGTGCGAGGAGAGCTCGACCGCATGCTGGCAGCGCTGCGCGTCGGCCTGCGAGATGGCAAACGGCGCCCCCGTCTTGCGCTTGAGGGCGGCAACGCCACCCACGTGGTCGTGATGGCCGTGCGTGGCGACGATGCCCTCCACACGCAGGTCCGCCAGGGCGTCTGCAAGCTCCGCGCCCGACGCGCCGGGGTCCACCACCAGGCATGCGTCGCCATCAATCAGCACATAGCAGTTGGTTTGCAGCGGACCAACCACGTATTGTCTCATCGAGTCGCTCCAAGACATGCTACACCCTCCGCTTCATCTGGTTTGCGCCCTCGCCCGGCATGAGGCGCCTTGCATTGGACACCGAGGGGACCCTGCCCACCGCGGCCAGCAGTGAGTCGAGCAGCGCGGCATCGCCAATGGAGACCAAAAAGCGCATGCGCGCGGCCCCTTCCCGGGAGGTTTGGGTGGACGCGGCGAGTATGTTGGCCCCGGTGTCGTTTATGGCAATGGTTATGTCCTTGAGCAGCCCCATACGATCGGTTGCCTCAATCACGATCTCCACCTGGAACTCGGTGGCACCGGAGGCATCCCACTCCACGTCTATCATGCGCTCGGGATGCTGCATGAGCGACCGCACGTTGGGACACGTGGTGCGATGCACCGAAACGCCCTTTCCACGCGTGATAAATCCCACGATGTCGTCGCCTGCCACCGGGTTGCAGCAGTGCGCAAGCCGCACGAGCAGGTCGGGGTCGCCCTTGGCCACCACGCCGCAGCTGCCCCGCTTGCGCTTGCGCCCGTTGGTGGGACGCGACACGCGCAGCCTGCGCTCCTTGGGCTCGCCCTCGCTCGTCTCTGGCGTCTCGGCGTCCTTGCGCGACGTGGACGCATGACCAGCCACCCCGGACTTGATTGCCGCCTCAACGCGGTTGGCAACCTGAATCACCGAGACCTTGCCCAGGAAGATGGCCTGGTACAGGCTCTCTGCACTGCGTGCGTCAAACTGCGACAGCACCTGTTCTATGGCCTTGGTCGTGCGGGGGTTGGAGATGCCGTACCCGCGCTTGCGCAGCTCGCGGGCAAGCTCCGCGCGTCCCTGCTCGGCGTCGTCGGCCTTGTTTATGGTCGAGAAGAACTTGCGGATCTTGGACCGGGCCGACGGCGTGACCACGATGTGCATCCAGTCGCGCGACGGACGTGCGTGCTTGTTGGTAAGGATCTCCACGCGGTCGCCCATCTGCAGGTGATAGGTGAGCGGGACCACCGAGCCGTTTACCTTGGCCCCCACGCAGTGGTTGCCCACCTCGGTGTGCACGGCATAGGCAAAGTCCAGCGGCGTGGACTCGCGACGCAGGCTCATCACCTCACCCTTGGGGGTAAACACAAAGATCTCGCCCTCAAACAGGTCCACGCGCAGGTTGTTGAGGAACTCGTGCGGGTCGTTGATGTCGTCCTCGTTCACCCAATCCAGGCTGCGGCGGATGTGGTTGATGGTGGAGTCTATGCTGCGCTCGTCCTTGGTCATCTTGCCGTTGGAGTTACCCGAGCGCTTGTACAGCCAATGTGCCGCGACGCCGTACTCAGCGTGCTCGTGCATCTCCACGGTGCGAATCTGCACCTCGATGGGACGTGCGTCGGGACCCACCACTGTGGTGTGCAGGGACTGATACAGGTTGGCCTTGGGCGTTGCGATGTAGTCCTTGAACCGTCCAGGCAGTGGGTGCCACAGCGAGTGGACGGCGCCCAGCACCGAATAGCACTCCTCCACCGTGCTGGTAATCACCCGCAGCGCAATGAGGTCGTAGATGTCGGTGAACTCCATGCCCTTGCGCTGCATCTTCTGGTAGATGGACCACAGGTGCTTGGGCCTGCCCGTGATCTGGAAGTTCTCCACGCCCACCCGGTTGAGCTCGTCTGACAGCGTCTTTATGGCCTCGTCGGTATCCTGCTCGCGCTGGGTGCGCGAGTCCTGGACCATGCGCGCCACCCGCTCGTACTCCTCGGGCTCCAGATAGAAGAACGCGAGGTCCTCCAGCTCCCACTTTATGGACGAGATGCCCAGTCGGTCGGCCAGGGGCGCATACACGTCCATGGTCTCACGGGACTTGAAAACGCGCTTGTGCGCGGGCAGCGCCGCAAGCGTGCGCATGTTGTGCAGGCGGTCGGCGATCTTTATGATAACCACGCGGATGTCCTTGGACATTGCCAGGACCATCTTGCGCAGGTTGAGCGCCTGCTTCTCGTCCATGTTGGACACCTGGATGTTGGTGAGCTTGGTCACGCCGTCAACCAGCTCGGCGACCGTCTTGCCAAAGCGCTCGGTGAGGTCATCCAGGGTCGCGGTCGTGTCCTCCACCGTGTCGTGCAGCAGCGCGGCGCATATGGTGTCGGCATCCATGTGCAGGTCCTTGGCAAGGATGAGGGCCACCTCAACGGGATGGTTGATGTAGGGCTCGCCCGAGCGTCGGCGCTGGTCGCGATGGAACTTCGCGGCAAACCGGTAGGCATCCTCGACCTTCTCGCAGCTCTGTGGGTCCAAGAATCCCGCGCATGCGGTCTTGAGAAGACGATAGTTGTCGGCATCGGGAATCTCGGTTGCAGCCGACTGTCTCTTGGTTGCCCTCAATCTCATGCCTGCGTCATCTCCCCTACCTGTCTACCACGTGACCAAATCCAGGCGTTATGGGCCTGTTTATGCGATTGAGCATCTCCTGGGGCAAGGACGAGAGCGCCCAGTCCCTAAAGGCCGCGAACTCCTCCTTCGCCCGCAGTCCCTCGGCATAGCGCGTGGAGCTCTCCAGGTCGGCCCGTTCCGGCGAGGTGCGAATGTGCAGCATGCGCGCGTCGTCGTACCCGCGCACCTCCAAAAAGCCCAGCTCGCCAAACACGTCGATGGCCACCGACACCGAGGACACGGTCATGCTCTGCACGTTGTCGCTCGTGCGCACCGACTCCAGCAGCGCCTCGTCACTGAGGCTCACGTTGCCCTCCATCGAGGTGCGCGAGCAGGCGACGAGGGTGCGGTACAGCGCCACCATGCTGTTACGAGAGGGAGCGGCGCTCTCCAGGATCCTCTCGTTAACGCGTGCGTCGCGGCTGCCAAACAGCAGGTGGACAAAGGCCCGCCGGCCGTCGCGACCCGCTCGCCCGCACATCTGGTTGAACTCGGTCGCGCAGAAGGGCATGTGGTAGAGCACCACGTTGCGGATGTCGCTAATGTTGACGCCCTCCCCAAAGGCGCTGGTGGAGACGATGCAGGACAGCTTGCCGTCCCTAAACGCGTGCTCCACGCACACGCGCGTGTCGCGGTCCAACCCGGCGTGGTAGAAGGCTATGGCATGTCCCAACTCTGGGATGCTTGCGCGCAGGTTGCGGCATATGAGCTCCGCCCGGTCGCGCGAGTTAACGTACACGACGGTCTTTTGCCCCGTGGCCACCAGTGATGCGAGCAGCATGTCTCGGTCACGCAGGTCACGATGGTCGCACATGCGCAGGTTGGTACGCACGGTGCAGTCGATGACCACGTGGTCCTGGGCGATGTCCAACAGCTGGCAGATGCGACGGGCGACCGGAGCCGATGCCGTGGCGGTTGCCGCCAACACCACGGGTTTGCCAAGCGTTGTGAGGATGCGGGGGAACGACGCGTAGGCACCGCGCCCACCATGCGCCTCGCTCATGTGGTGGGCCTCGTCCACGACCACAAACCCAACGCGCCGGGCGCGGGCGAACTCGCTCGTGTGGATGGCCAGGTACTCCGGGGTGGTGAGCACCACGTCCACGTCGCCGGAGGCAAGGCCCGCATAGACCTCCTCGCGCTCCGAGCCTGGGGTCTCGCCCGTGAGCACCCGCACGCACACCCCCACCTCGCCCAGGGACTGCTCGAGGTGGAACGCCTGGTCCGACACGAGGGCGCGCAGCGGGAACACAAAGATGCTGGCTTGGTTGTGCGCGATCGCGCAACGGGCCGCATGCAGGTGGAAGACGAGCGACTTGCCCCTGCCCGTCGCCATCACGCACAACGCCGACTTACGCTGCGCCAGCAGGGCAAGCGTCGCCTTTTGCGCGGGCAGCAGCTCATGCGAGCCAATCATATGCCTGCTCAGGGCATCATCCAGCTCATGGGGCGCAAGCGTCGCAAGGCGGGAGCGCGCGGCACCTCCGCCGTCCTGGTCCCCGTTGGTGGCAGAGACCTGCGCCTCCTGACCGGCGTCTTTCTTGGCAGGGCCGCCAACGTCACGGAACACGATGTCACTCACCATGAGCTTGGGGTTGGTCCTGCCCTGCCACGACTCGTTTACTGCGTCCACCACCAAGTCGACCAAACCGTCGCAGGCATAGGCCCGCTCCATGTTTGGGGCCCTAAACATAATGGCAGCAACCGAGGCGGCACCGTCGGTGGCCACAAAGCGCAAGTGAGCGCCCTCGTAGCCAACGCGTGCGCGGTTGCGCATAAAGACGCCGCGGATGCCCAGCAGCGGCCGCTTGTTTCCCTGCCCAAAGGGCTGCAGGGCATCGAGCGAGGCGATGCTCGCCTGCGACAGCTCCGAGAGGGACACGAGGGCGGCCACCTCTCCCCTATCCACGAACTGCTCCTCGGGAAGGCCTCCCATTATGTGCTGCATCCGCTGCCTAAACGCCTCGAGGTTGGCCACCTCGCAGGTGACGCCCACCGCCCCCGCATGGCCACCAAAGCGTACCAGCAGGTCGGAGCACTGGTTTACCGCCTGGAACAGGTCCACCGATCCCACGCTCCTGCCCGATCCGCGCGCGATGCCCTCGCTAATGGAGAACACGATCGCGGGAACGTGGTAACGGTTGGCAATGCGGCTTGCGACGATTCCCTTAACGCCCTCGTGCCAGCCCTCGCCCCCGCACACAATAACGCGCTCGCCGTCGTAGGTTGCGTCTATGCGCTCGAGCGCCTCCCGCGAAAGCGCCGCCTCGGTCTCGCGGCGTTGCGTGTTGGTTTGCTCAAGCATCCCCGCCAGGACCGTGGCCTCCGAGAGGCTCTCGCTAATGAGCAGGTCGAACGCCACCTCGGTGGTGCCCATGCGCCCAGCCGCGTTGAGGCGGGGAATAATCGAGAACGGCAGCCCGTCCGCTTGGATCTGCGCCAGGTCAATGCCTGCCGTCGCCGCCAGGGCAACGATGCCGGGTCGATTGGAACGCTGCATGAGCTCGATGCCCTTAGCTACCAGCGAGCGGTTTTCTCCCTGGAGCAGCATCATGTCGGAGACCGTGCCCAGCGCCGCCAGGTCCACGTACTCCCTCCACAGGTCCGCCTGCCCCATCCGACGACCCAGCTCACACACCAACTTGAGCGCCACGCCGGCACCAGCCAGCTCGCGGGACACACACGACTCGCTGAGCTTGGGGTTGGTTACGGGAACGCCCTGGGGAACGAGGTCGCCCGGCTCGTGGTGGTCGGTTATCACCACGTCCACGCCATGCTCGAGCAGCCACTCCACCTCAACCGCTGCCGCAATGCCGTTGTCCACCGTAATGATGAGGTCGGGCTGCGAGTCGCCCAGCACGCGGTCGAGGGCCGCTCTGGACAGGCCGTAGCCCTCGCCAAAGCGATGGGGAATGTAGGGGCTCACAACGCCGCCCAGCCGCCTCAGCGCCTGGGTGAGCAGACAGGTGGATGTCATGCCGTCCACGTCGAAGTCGCCAAACACCGCGATGTGCTCGCCGTCCCTTAAGGCGCGCTCCATACGCGTGGCCGCCTCGTCCATCCCCGGGATCTCCAGCGGGTCTCGCCAGTCGCGCTCCAGGGACGGATAGAGAAAGGCGCGCGCCTCATCCACGCCGCTCACGCCGCGGGAAGACAGCACGCGCGCCACGAGTGCATCGACGCCGAGCTCCTCGCACAGCATGCGCTCTGCCTTCCCGTTTGCGGGAAGGATGTCCCAGCGCCTGTTGTCGAGTAGGCCCGACATCGCCTCAGCTCCTCACCTTACTTGGCGTCATCTCCCATGCTCGCCTCCACGCCCCATTGCTCGGGGTGCGCCTTGATGGCATCGGCCGCGAACAGGCGAAGCGCCGTCACGGCGTACCACCCTATGGATAGGATACCGCATACCACGGACAACACCGCTGTGGTGCCAAAGTCGCGAAGCATGATTACGGGAAGGAACAGGAACACCAACGACACAACGGAGTACACGGCGATCGGTCCCCTAAACGGCTTGATGCCCTCACCCACGCACGAGATCGCGGCACCCCTAAAGCTGCCGCCCTCGAGCACGTGCGCACGGAACCTGTCGCACATGCTCCATGCGACGGCGGTCGTGGCCGCCGCGCCAATAAAGGCCGCCAGAACCCCAGGCATCGTGAGCGCGTACATGTGCAGACGCGAGGCCAGCGCCATAAGTCCCAAAAGGAGAATGCCGTAGACCGCCAGGGCACCCGCGATAACGAGCGCCAGCCGCTTGCAGCGCACGTAGGAGGCAACGGCCACCGCCACCAACATAACGACGGCAAGGCACACCATCGCCCACTTGCCAACCTGGCCAACGTAGGCGCCAACCCCATGGTTGCCCTCGTAGGAGGTGGTAAGCGGCAACTCACCGGTGTCGATGAGCGACTTGAGGGCACCTACCTCGTTCTCGCTGAACATGCCGCTTATGGACACCTGGCCAGTGGAGATCTCCTCCGACACCGATGGCGTTGAGAGCACGCGGCCATCCACCGCCACGGCAATGGAGCCCGAGTCCTCCGCAAGCTCCTTGGTTACGTCCGCAAACGCCTGCTTGCCCTCGTCGTTAAAGTTGAACGTGACGGCATAGTAGCCCTCCATGATCTTGGTCACGGAGGCAGACGTGATTGAGGAGCTATCCAGGAAGGGCGTGTAGGTCCCCGGAGCAAGCGACACGTCGGACGTTCCCGCGTTGATCTTTGCCAGGGCGTCGGCGTCGCCTATCTCGTCCACGCGGATGAGCTCGATCTCGCCCTTGCCACCCACGATCTTGGCGATCTTCTCAGCATCCTCAACATAGGTGGGGAACTCCACCAGTATCGCGTTAGAGCCTTCCTTGAGGGCCACAGGATCGCCGGCGTTGAGCGACGCCAGGCGACGTGCCACGATGGAGGTCGAGGACTCGAGGTCCGATGTGGAAGGCTCGGAACCGTCGTCGTTGGCTGCCGCAAACTCAAAGGCCGTGCCGTCCTTGAGCCAAAGGCCGCGCTCGATGGTCTTGTTTATGGGCCAAAGGCACACGATGCAGGCGATGCAGACGCCAGCCAGGATGGCGAGCAGCACCACACGCCTCTTTTTGTCGGACTCCGCCTTGCGCTGACGCGACGACTCCTCGCGCGAGGCAATGCCCACGCTCTCGTTCCATGCCGCAACGCCTGTCTTGCGCTCGGTCGCCTTATTCCCACGGGCCATGTGCATACCCTCTTTCGACTCACTGCTTATCGTGCATACATATTTGAGCGATTCTACCACAAGTCAGGCACGCGGGGGTGATTATGGGAAAAGCGCCTTGGCGAGAGTGATGCGCAGGGATACTTCAACCGCGGGTTATTTCAAGGGTGAGAAAAGGGGCTTGACCCCCTTTCTCACTTCCCCTAGAAGTCGTTGGCCGCGGCGCTGTTGTTCCAATCGCTCACGAATGCACCGTAGGTACCGTCAATGATCGCCTGGCGCGCGCGGCGCATGAGGTCGAGCAGGTAGTACAGGTTGTGCGTGGAGAGCAGGATGGAGCCCAGCATCTCGCGCTGGCGCACCAGGTGGTGCACGTACGCACGCGTATAGCCGCCGGCGCACACCGGGCAGACGCAGCGTTCGTCCAGCGGCCCCTCGTCACGAGCGAAGCGCGCGTTTTTGAGGTTGAGCCTGCCCTCGCTGGAAAAAGCCGTACCCATGCGCGCCGTGCGGGTGGGCAGCACGCAGTCGTACATGTCGATGCCGCATGCCACGCCACGTACCAGCGTAGTGGGGTTGCCCACGCCCATGAGATAGCGGGGCTTGTGACGGGGCATGTGCTCGCTCACCAGCGGCTCGAGCGTTTGGAACATTACCTCGTGCTCCTCGCCCACCGAGTACCCGCCAATGCCATAGCCCGGGAAGTCTGCCATGGACTCGAGCTGGGAAAGCGAGCGCAGGCGCAGGTCCAAGTCCATGCCACCCTGTACGATGCCAAACAGTGCCTGGTCCTTGCGCGTATGCGACTTCCAGCATCGCTCGGCCCACATGCTGGACAGCTCCACCGCACGCTCCACGAAGGGGCGCGGAGACGGATAGCCGGGGCACTGGTCCAGCTGCATGACGATGTCGGCCCCAAGGAGCTGCGCGATGCGCATGTTCTCCTCGGGAGTCCAGCTCACCACTTCCCCACCATAGTCCACCGCATGGAACCGCACGCCGTCGTTGCTCAGCTTGAAGTGGTCCGCGTGGCTGAACACCTGAAACCCGCCAGAATCGGTGAGGATGGGCCCGTCCCAACGCATAAACTCGTGCAACCCGCCCAGCTGGGCAATGAGCTCCGGACCAGGACGCATGGAGAGGTGATAGGTGTTGGCGAGCAGGATCTTGGTGCCGATCTGGCGGAGCGTGGACGGCAGGATGCCCTTTACCGTGGCCTTGGTACCAACGGGCATGAAGATGGGCGTGGGCACATCCCCGTGCGGTGTGTGGAACACTCCCGCTCGAGCGTGCGTGGTGGGGTCCTCGGCAACGATGTCGTAGGTAAACCAGCGGTCGGCGCCCGCAACTCCCTCGTTAACATTGGTCATGATGGGCTCCCTTCTGCGTCTTGCGCGAGCCTGTTCTCAATCCACAAGGCTACACCATCTTGGGCAACCGAACCACACACCTCGCTTGCCGCCTCCTTAACCTCCTCGTCGGCGTTACCCATCGCCACGAAGCGTCCGCACACCTCGGCAAGTGGCAGGTCGTTGCCCCCGTCGCCAAAGGCAACCGCATCCTGCGGGTCCACCCCAACATGCTCCATGAGCCAGCGGGCACCACTGCCCTTGGACACGCCCCGCGCCGTTACCTCCAGCTCGGTTGTCCCCATGCGCACCACCTCAAAGCGCCCGTCTGCGGCCAGCAGCTCGTATGCCTGCGCACACCGCTGCGCGTTGGGGATGGTGCACCCCATCTTGTGCACACCGTCGCGTGCCGCGCGCAGGTGCGGCAGTATGGAGAGCACCTGCCGGTTGCTCTTGTGGGTCGCCATGCCCCACACGTAGCGCACACCCTTGCGCACAAGCCGCAGCATTGCACGCAGACCCCCCTTGGCCGAGCCTTGCTGTCTGGTCGCGCGCGCAATCGCCCCGTTCCTGCCCGTGAGCATGTACGAGGCGCCCTTCCACTCAAAGTAGGCGTGGGTTCCGATAAAGGCGTTCCATGCCGGCTTGAAGGGCCCGAGCATCGCATGGCAGTCCATGGCGTCAGCGCACGCGAGCGGTTGGGACAACAGTATGGACCCGTCACGCAAACGCGTTACCATGGCACCGTTGGCGCACACGCCATAGTCCATGACGCCGCTCTCCAAGATGCTTTTGTTTACGATGCACAGGGGCCGTCCCGATGCGATGGACAGGATGTACCCGGCATCTCGCGCCGCGGCGAGCGCCTTGAGCACGCGCGGCGACACGTACGATCCAGACTGCACCAAGGTGTCGTCCAGGTCGAAAAACAGAAGCCCGACGCCCTGCGGGCGTCGGGCCATAGACGCAAACCCTTGCGCTTGTCCAGCGTTGATGCTACTCGCCAAAACCGCTGTCCACGAGGGCGATCAGGGCGTCGAGAGCGACCTGCTCGTCGGGACCGTCGCACGCGATCTCGACCTTGGTGCCGGAGCCCATGCCAGCAGCCAGGATCATCATGATGGACTTGGCGTTGACGGGAGCGGAGCCCTTGTCGACGTCCTTGATGGTAACGGTGCTCTCGTACTTCTTGGCCTCGGTCACGAACACAGAGGCGGGACGGGCGTGCAGGCCAGTGGCGTTGACGATGGACGTCTGCTTAGAAACCATTTTGAAGCTCCTTCGACTCTCGCTTACGGACGAGGGGTGACTCTTATGCGTCATCCCCACAACACTGTGTTAGACCGTACCACATCTGCACAGGTTTGCGCACGAAGACTCGCCAAGATGCGAATCTTGTTCGATGAGCGCAAGATTTCGTGCCGTTTGCGGTATATCTTGCTATCGTTAACACGTAACATAAGATGACATTCTCACGACAGGCGAGAGGATTCATGCAATGACACGTTGGTCAGATTCGGACTCGGATACCGTTGAGTACGAGGACGGCGAATACGAGTACCCCATACAAGACATGCCCGAAGAGTACGTTGAGGTGAGCACAGACGACGCCCCGCACGACGAGCTGGAGGGCGATGCGGCGGTTGGCGCCGCCATAACGCGCGCGGGTAGCACCGCGGCCGGTGCCGCAAAGGACGCGGGCCGATCCATCGCAGGTGGCTTTAGCGCCATGCGTCAAGTGCGCCAGGCCTCCAAGCTGCGCGCGAACGCACGGGCCGAGGTCCGCGAGATCGAGCTGGGCCTTGAGGAGGACCGCTCGCTGCTGGTGCACCGAGAGGACGTCGCGCGCAACTATGACGACATCGTTGCCACGCAGACGTCGGCCATACAGGCGGCTCAGGCCGAGATAGACCAAGCGCAGGCAGACCTTGACGAGCAGTCGACCAAGAGCAAGCAGCTAAGCGACGACCTGCGGCGCATGAAGGAGCGTCACGAGCAGGAGCTGCGTCCGTATCGCAACCTCATGGACAGCTCCCGCGGCAGGTCCGATGACGCCGCAAAAGCGCTTGCCAACGCGCGCCGGGCCGTAAAGAGCGCCGAGGCCGTGGTAGCCGAGGCGACCAAGCGGCGCGCCAAGCGCATTCAGGACGCCCATCGCGCGGTGGACAACGCAAAGGAGCGCATACGCGCCGTGGAGGAGGAGCGCAACGCGCTGCAGGCCGACGGCGCAACCGACGAGGCGGCCATAGCAAAGGTGGAGAGCGAGCTCGCCACCGAGCGGGCAAGCCTGCAGATGGCCACCAGCGACGTCGAGCGCGTGACCCAGGAGGCCCAGGCCGCGGTTGACCGGGCGCAGCAGGACCTGTGGTCCAAGCAGCGCGAGCAGTCGGCCGCCGAGAAGGTGGCCGAGACCGCCAAGGAGGAGGCGACCACCCACAAGAACGAGTACGACGGTCGCTTTAAGGAGGCCCAGGCCCAAGAGCGCGCCCAGGAGGACGCCATCAAGACGTGCGAGATACGCATCAGGGACCTCTCAAAGACCAAGGCGGCCGCCGAGGCACGCAAGGACGACGCGCAGGCGGTCTTGGACGAGGCGAACGAGATTCACGCGCACCCCGAGACGACCGAGGGGCTGCGTCAGCGTATCGCCAACGAGGAGCTCGACCTCGCCGACGCACGCGCCGACCTCGACGAGCTCACGGCCACCGAGCGCGAGCTGCGACGCTCCACGCGCGGGGCCCGCACCGTGTTTGTGGTGGTGGCCGTCGTCGTGCTCATCCTCGTAATCGTGCTCATATGGTTCCTGTTCTTTAAGCAATAACCTGCCGCCGACACGCTGGCAGACAAAGGGGACTGTCCCCGAGTCTGCCCGCATGCGCAGGTATGGGGCTGTGCCGCGGTAGGTAGACGCGGGGGACTGTCCCCTTTGTCTGCCCCTCCTCGTTTCACCCAGCGCTACACGATGAGCATTGCGTCACCAAACGAGAGCATGCGGTAGCGGTTGGCGATGGCCTGCTCGTAGGCGGCCATGATGTACTCTCGTGTGGCAAACGCCGAGACGAGCATCATGAGTGTCGAGCGTGGCACGTGGAAGTTGGTGATCATGGCGTCCACCACGTGGAAGGCGGAGCCGGGCATGAGAAACAAGTTGGTGGTGGCGTTCTCGCGGGCAACCAGGCACCCCGCCTCCTCGTCCCAGGCGCTCTCCAGCGAGCGCACGCTGGTGGTGCCCACGGCGATCACGCGATGGCCTGCCTCCTTGGTGGCACGCACCGCCTCGACCACCTGTGGCGACACATGGTAGCGCTCGGTGTGGATAACGTGTTGGGTGGGATCGTCCTCCTCCACGAGCCTAAACGTGTCAATACCCACTTCAAGCTCCACCTCCGCCCAACCAACGCCAGCCTCGCGCAGCGAGCCGAGCAGCTCCGGGGTGAAGTGCAGACCAGCCGTTGGTGCCGCCGCAGAGTGCTCCTCCTGCATGGCGTAGACCGTCTGGTACTTCTCGGGATCACCCTCGTAGCTGGTGATGTAGGGCGGCAGCGGCACGTTGCCCACCGCATGGATCGCGGCATCCAGCGTGAGGCCGTCCTGCGGCTCAAAGCGCACCAGGCGACCGCCGCGACTTCCCTCCACAAAGTCGAGTATCTGGGCCACAAGCACGACCTTGGCACCTTGCGGGGCGAGCAGACCGCCCGCACGATACTCTATGCGCGCGCCAACACGGAGGCGCTTGCCCGGATGCACCAGACACTCCCAGGTGCCGCCCATAGCATCGAGGTCCTCTCTCCTGCGCAGCAAAAGCGTCTCGGCAACGCCGCCGGTGGGTTTTTTGCCAATAAGACGAGCCGGCAGCACGCGCGTGCGATTTGCCACGAGTAGGTCACCTGGTTCCAGGTACTCCCCCAACTCGAAGAACCTGCGGTGTTCCACGGACCCGTCGTCCTTGTGAAGCACCAGCAGCCTGCAGGAGTCGCGTGGCTCGGCAGGCGCCTGTGCGATGAGTTCCTCAGGCAGGTTGTAGTCAAAGTCACTGGTACGCATGAGTCTCCTCAGTCCTTGGTCGCGCGCCAGGCGCGCCTCGCGCTTTGCGGCCTTGCGCGCGTCTCTGGCCTCGTGACGCTCGATGGCCGCCTCGGCAGCCGAGAAACGACAGCCGCAATAGTTTTGCCGGTACATGCCCAGCTCGCGTGACTCCCGCGTGGCACGGGGATAGTGCGGCCGGAAATCCCTCACGACGGGGGTAAGCCCGTGCTTGGCAGCCAGCAGGGCAAGCAGCTCGCAACAGTCGTCGAACAGCTGGTACGGCGACACCGCGAGCGTGGTGGATATGTGAGAGAAGCCGAGCTCCTGGGCCACGCGGCAGCTCTGTGAGAGCCGAAGCGCGTAGCATGCCCGGCAGCGGCGGACGCGATCGAACAGCGCCGGCGCCACCGTACGCTCCCACGCCTCGCGATCGTCTGGCGCAACCACCACCGGCACCTGCGCCACGTCGTTGGCCCACGAGAGCAGGGTGCGCAGGCGCAGGTCGTGCTCAGCAACGGGCTGGATGTTGGGGTTCGTCCAGCAGATCGTGGGCTCAAAGCCCTCCTCACGCAGGAGTCGCACGGGCTCCAGCGAACAGGGGCCGCAGCAGGCGTGCAGCAACAGCGGTGTGGCCATGCGCCCTACTGCTCGAGTGCTTCGACAAACGCCGCCAGGAGCTCGTCGAACGTCTCGTATGCCGGAATCTGCGGGTAGTCGGCCTTGATCTGGTCGGTGCTGCGAAACAGGAAGCCCGCCTTGCTCGCCTGTATCATGGCGAGGTCGTTGAACGAGTCACCCGTGGCGATGGTGTCGAATCCTGCGGACTGCAGCGCGCGCACGGTGGTGAGCTTGGACTGCTCGCAGCGCATGCGCACACCCCGCACCATCCCGTTGGCATCCACCTCAAGCGAGTTGCAAAACAGCGTGGGCCAGTTGAGCTTGGCCATGAGCGGACGCGCGAACTCCTCAAAGGTGTCGGAGATAATAATCACCTGTGAGCGCGTGCGCAGCTCGTCCAAAAACTCCCGTGCCCCGGGCAGCGGGTCGATGGTGGCGATCACGTCCTGGATCTGCCTCAGGCCCAGTCCATGCTCGCGCAGGATGCGCATGCGATAGGCCATGAGCTTATCGTAGTCGGGCTCGTCACGTGTGGTGCGCCGCAGCTCCGGAATGCCCGTGGCCTGCGCGAAAGCGATCCAAATCTCGGGGACGAGCACGCCCTCCATGTCCAAACAGCATATGTTCATGGGTTCTCCTCCAACCAAAACGTACCGCCCTACTTTAGCGCAACGGATGTCCGATTGGGAAGAGGTACCTTTGGGACATGGCTTGCCAGGACAAGGGGGACGGGGACGTTTGTCCCGCTTCGTCCCGTCGGGACAAACGTCCCCGTCACCTTTGTCCCGTCCGGCATCGTACTACTTGCTAAGTAGCGAGATGCCGCGCGCGGTGTCCTCAACCAGGTCGGCCGCGGGCTCGCTGGCAATCACGTGCACGTACTCCATGTCTCCGGTGCAGCCTGCCAAATGGATGATGGCCAAAAAGTAGCCCAGCAGCGGAAAGCCCAACGCGATGGGAATTGCAAGCAGCAGGGCCGTGACCACCACCGTGGGAGCCATGAGCACCACGCAAAACGGACCCTTGGGCAGCACGCATCCTGGCGCCGACGTGTAGAGCATCCAGCTGGAGAACCCAAACGTCACGCGCGCGCGAAAGCCCGAGACGAGCTTGAAGGCCGCCGCGTGCACCAGCTCATGCACGGGCAGTGCCGCAACGCTTGCCGCGACGAGCACCACGAACCACAGCGGACCAACCTCCTCGTGGGGAAGCACCACCGCGCACAGCACACCCAACAGCACACCCACCACGAGGATGGCCATGCTCAGCATTGCCATGCGTTCCTGCATGATCGCGTCGTCCAGCAGGTCTACGTCCAGCAGCCTTCTCATCGCGCCCACGAATCCCTAGCTCAGCGACCTGCGCCTGCGCCACACGCCAGCCACGATCGCCGTCACGCCCAACACGGCCGCAGGGATCATTCCCGCGTAACTGCTCGTGTCGGCCGTCACGGGAAGCACGCTCTCGATCTTGCGTGCCGCGCGCACGGCACACGACGTGTCCACCGTACTTTGTGCCACGCTCTCAGACTTGGAATCCTTGTCGTCGTCGCACGTGCGATAGTAGCAGGGCTGTAGCGACGCATCCAGATGGACCGCGTCATCGTCGTCGGTGTCCACGTAGTACACCTCGGATCCGTCCGCAGAGCCCTTCTTCACGGTTCCGTTGCGCTCCTCAATAAGCTCGATGCCCGTCTTGGACCACACGCGGTAGGGGGACTCGTCACCCTTGGCCTTGGTCACGTCAACGTCGGACCTGCGTAGGGTAAGCTCCCCGTTGGAATGCACCGAGCCCGCGATGTCCACCACTGAGCCTCCCACGAACATGGTGCCACCGGCATAGGCGTCAACGCGCTCGTTGCCCTCGCCACCCTCGATCTTGGTGCACTCGATGCGCACGTTCCCCTCCTTGGAGGAAACCTCAGCCTCCTTGCTGTGCATTACCAGCGTGACGTCCTTTACCGTGAGGTCGCCCTTCTCGGTGCCAACGCACTCCGAGGACTCGTCCTCGCCAACCTCAATCACGTCCTTGCGCGGGCAGTTGACGCCGTGCACGTTTATTTGCGCGTCGTCGTAGCCCTTGATGCTCTCGCACGACGTCTCGCCGTCCACGCGCACCTCCAGCGACGCGTTGTCCTTTGCCTCCAGGTCCTCGAACTCGTTGTGCTCGTTCATGTTTACCGTAACGTTGGAGTGGTCGTAGGCTTCGATGTCCTCGACCTCGTTGTCCCCTTCAAAGTTAACGGTTACGTTGGCATCGTCGGTTATCGTGAACTTGTCCAGGCTGTTGCCTCCCCAAAAGTTCACGCTCAGGTCCTCGTCGGTGGAGAGCGTGTCGCCCGTCACGCCATACATGTCCAGCACGCTGTTGAGCCAGGTGGCCTTGCCTCCCCCGATCTCGTTGTCTCCCTCGGACAGCGCCGTGTTGTCCAAGGTAACCTGAGCGAGGCATGGCTGCGGCAGGCAAACGGAAGCGATGGCAACGGCCGCAACACAGCGGCGTGCGGCGATTCCAAGCTTGGACATGGCAAACCTCCTGGCTTATGTCTATAACTAACGACAAGCACGTCACATTGTAACGCCAATCCAAGAACTTTTAAGGGTAAACTGAGCTCATCCCGGATTTGGGGAGTAGTATTAGGTAGCAATGGTTGTTGGTTCGCATGATTTGCATGCATCCACATCGAAAGAAGCCAGCTATGAGGAAGTCTTTCGCAGCAATGTTCGTCGCAGGAGCCATGGCACTCTCCATCGCACTCGTCGGCTGCGGCGGCCAGCAGGCCACCAAGACCGAGGAGAAGCCCGCTCAGGAGCAGACCACCAAGACCGAGGATACCAAGACCACCGAGTCCACCAAGACCACCGAGTCTACCCGCACCAACAATGCCGATGCCACGATCAGCCAGGACGAGGCGGAGGAGATCGCGCTCAACGACGCGGGCGTCTCCGGCGCGGACGTGTACAGCATCCTGTCTCATCTTGACACCGATGACGGCGTGCTCAAGTACGAGATGAGGTTCTACGTGGGCAACACGGAGTACGAGTACGACATCGACGCCCACTCCGGCGCCATCCTGGAGAAGAGCGTGGACGTGGAGGACAACGACTAACAGAGCGCGCAGCCCAAGCACAACTGGGTAGACAAAGGGTGCTGTCCCCCGAGTTCGGGCCCGCCAGGGGCTGGACGCGGGGGACGGTCCTTTGTCTACCCCCTCTTCGTTGCAAGATGCCCTCCCCCCAACAAACTCGCGCTCTTTGTGGGATAATCACCTGCGTTCAACGCAAAGTCCACGAGAGGAGAACTATGGCCTCCCAATCCCGCCCCACCTTTCCCGCCCGCGCGGTAATCACCGGCGGCATGCCCTATGGCAACAAAAACCTGCACTTTGGCCACATCGGCGGTGTGTTTGTGCCCGCGGACTTCTTTGCCAGGTTCCTGCGCGACCGCATTGGCAAGGAGAACGTGCTGTTCGTGAGCGGCACCGACTGCTACGGATCGCCCATCATGGAGGGCTATCGCAAGCGCGTCGAGGCCGGCTACGAGGGCACCATCGTGGACTACGTGCGTGAGAACCACAACGCGCAGAAGGAGGCTCTGGACGCCTACGGCATCACGCTCGACCTCTACGCGGGGTCTGGCCTGGAGCCTGCCGCGTCGTTTCACGCCAAGCTCACCGACGAACTCATCCGTCGCCTGCACGAGCAGGGGCATCTGCTCAAGCTCTCCACCCGGCAGTTCTACGATGCCACGGCAGGCCAGTTCCTCAACGGACGCCAGGTGAAGGGCCGCTGCCCAGTGCGCGGCTGCAAGAGCGAGAAGGCCTACGCCGACGAATGCGACCTTGGCCACCAGTTCGACCCCGAGGAGCTCATCGCGCCGGTGTCGCAGCTCACTGGCACCACGCCCGAGCTGCGCCCCGTGGACAACTGGTACTTCGACCTGCCCGCATTCCGCGAGGAGCTCGAGAAGCTCATGGACGAGTGGGACGTGGACCCGCAGGTACGCCCTGTCGTGACCAAGACCGTGCGCGAGTCCCTCGTGTCCCCGGTGATCTTTGTGCAAAACAAGTTCCGGGAGGGGTTCGACACCGTTGCCAATGAGCTTCCCACACACACGCTCCACGAGCCGACGGGCAACCAGCAGTCCTTCTCGGTTGAGTTTGCCAACTGGCGCGACCGCGACGCCGCTCGCGCGGTGCTCGAGGGTGCCGGCGTGCGCTTTCGCACCGGCAAGACGCTGCTGCCCTTCCGCATAACCGGCAACATTGACTGGGGCGTGCCCGCGCCCGACCTCGAGGACGTGAGCGGGCTCACCGTGTGGTGCTGGCCCGAGAGCCTGTGGGCGCCCATCTCGTTTACGCAGACTGCCCTTGCCATCGCGCCAGAGGGGCGCTACGGATCCTCCGACTGGCACGACTGGTGGTGCGCGGACGACGCCGCCGTGTATCAGTTTATTGGCCAGGACAACATCTACTTCTACTGCATCGCCCAGCCGGCGATGTGGGAGGCGCTGGACTGGGGTCTGTTCCAGGACACCCCCATCGCCAACCACCACATCCTGTTTATGAACAAGAAGGCCTCGAGCTCGGGCAAGATCGCACCGCCCATGGCCGCCGAGCTGCTGGACTCCTACACGCCCGAGCAGCTGCGCGCCCACTGGCTGTCACTTGGTCTGGACCAGAAGGCCGTGAGCTTCTCCCCCAAGGCCTTCGACACGAGCGTGAGCCACAAGAACAAGAAGACCGGCGAGGAGGTGCTGGTGCGCGACGACCCACGCGTGGCCGACCCCGCCCTCAAGGAGAGTGCGTTTCTCACCAACATCTTTAACCGCCTGGCCCGCAGCTGCTTCTATGGCGCTGCCAACGCCTGCGACGGGCACCTGCCCGTGGCAGAGCCCCACGCCGAGGTCATCGACGAGGCGCGTGCGGCAGCGCTCGACTTTGAGCGCTGCGCCTACGCGTTCGACGCGCACGGCGCGCTGGGCGTGGCCGAGGCCTATGGCCGCACCGCGAACAAGCGCTGGGGCGACGCGAGCAAGGCCGCCAAGGGCGACGATGCGGCCTACGACCAGGCCCTGGCCGACGCCTTCGTGGCACTGCGCACCCTCACGCTGCTCATGCACCCCTGCGCGCCGTGGGGATGTGAGCAGATCTGCGAGCACCTCGCCTTCGACCCGAACGTGTTCTTTAGCTGGGAGCATGCCTTCGAGGGACCGCGCGAGCTGGCAGCGCTTGCGGGCGAGTCCTGCGCAGACCACGCCATCGTGGCCCTGCCCCCGCGCTTTGACTTCTTCCAAAAGCACGCGAGTCAGATGAAGAAGTAGCCTTACGAGGAGATGGCCCGCATTAGAGAAGACCGCCCAGTCACAGACGAGGAGTTGCCATGATGCCCACGCCCCCACAGGCGTATCGCGCCAAGCCGCTTGCCCTGCCCGACTCCCCCCTCTCGTATGCCCAGCGCATCCAGACCCCCGACGGGGCGCAGCTCGCCACGTTTGTGTACGGGCACCTCGCGGACGGCCAGGTACCGGTGCTGGTGCTCCACGGCAACGGCGGGACCCACTTTACGTTTGCCTCCGTGATCGACCGCCTGGTGACGGCAGGGCTTGCGGTGGTCGCGTTCGACGCCCGCTCGCAGGGGCAGTCCACGCGCGGTACCGCACCGCTCACCTATGAACAGATGGCAGACGATGCGCTCGTCGTGCTCGACGCGCTGGACATTGCGACCGCACACGTACTCGGTCACTCCGACGGCGGCATCGAGGCGCTGCTGCTCGCCCGCGACCACGCCGCCCGCATGGCGTCCATCGTGGCGGGCGGCGCCAACCTCACGCCTGAGGGCGTTATCGACGAGTGGGACACGGCGGGTTCGGTGCGCACGAACCGTGAGTGGGCAGCATGGCTGGACGAGGAAGAGGTTCCCGCCACCATCGACCCAACGCTTCTGCCTAACGCACGCGAGGCGCTGCTCGACGCCGAGCTGTTGCAGCTTATGCTGGACGAGCCACACATCGATGCCGCGTCACTTTCCTCCATCTCCTGCCCCGCGTGCGTGCTCGTGGGCGAGCATGACTGCATCACGCGCGAGGAAACCGAGGCCATAGCGGCGGCCATCCCAGGCGCGCGCCTGGTAACGGTGCCAGGCGTGGGCCACAGCCTCCCCCGCCAAGCCCCCGACAGCGTGGCACTGCAAGTGCTTACGAACGTACTGCTTGCCCAGTGACAAGGACGTGCGTGAACGGGGGACGGGTCTGGTGTTCACCCAATGGCGGGGTGAACACCAGACCCGTCCCCCGTTCACGCACCTCATCTCGCCTTTGCAATAACACCAGTAGATATGCCAGTGAGTCTTTGAATCTGTCGAACACTCAATCGGTTTCTCCTCAAAACGGACAACGCCGAATCCCTTACGCGGCGCTCCATGCCTTTGAGCGAACCAACCGTACCAGAACCGAGGAGCTCATCGGCAAGACGCTTCGCTTCTTCGTCACTGAGTCCGCGACGTGACGCATTGTCAAACTCCAAGCACCTCTCGTCGCCATGGCTCTCATTATGAAAAGCCAGCAACTGGTCACGTCCACCAAAGACTCCCAATACAAGCGAGGGGTCAATGTATATCGCAGAGCCATTGCGGTATTCACGATAGCTGCTCCATGGGTAATCGAGGCTATCACAGATATTACCTTTCAGTGGGTTCTCGTGGATGTATCGTACGACAGTCATTAGGTATTCGTCGGTCTCGACGGGTTCGCTTTTAAAGCGACCACCAAACACAGCCCCTACGTGTTCGTGCACCTTGTTGTAGTAGCCAGCATAGCTTGTCTGCAATCGATGCATAAGCTTCATAAGCGAAGCTAGCTCGGCGGAAATAAGGAGGTGGAAGTGGTTGTCCATGAGGCACCATGCCAGCAGAAAGCCGTCCTCCTCAAATAAAAGATCATATAACTTGCGCATGAAGAATACGCGGTCGGAGTCTTCCTCAAAGATAATCTGCTTTCCTACGCCTCGGTTGATGACATGATAGAGAGTTGACGCACTCTCTTTTCTGGCCGTTCGCGGCATGTGACCCACCTCCCGAATGATGGTCAGAGGACGGGTTGGGCGTGAACGGGGGACGGGTCTGGTGTTCACCCCGCGATGGTGGGGTGAACACCAGATCCGTCCCCCGTTCACGCCCCCCGCCACTCCCAACAGTGTGCTATACTGCTAGCATAGCAGAAGGACAGTACAATGGCCACAACAGTTCAGCTCAACACGCGTATCTCACCCCAGCTTAAGCAGCAGGGTGATGTGGTCTTTGCCAACGCCGGACTCACGTCCAGCGAGGTCGTTCGTGCCGTTTGGACGTATGCCGCAACGCACAATGCCATCCCTGACTGTCTTGTCGAAAAGTCACAGGAAGAGGAAGCAGGGAGACGGTTGCAGGCCATCCGCGATGGCGCGGGAATCGCCCATAGGCTCGCAGTATCACTGGGATACGAAGCAATCGACAGCCGGCCGTCATACCAATACATGCGCGACGACATGTACGACGAGCGCATCACACACATGGAGCTCAACCATGCTGAGGCCTAAGCTGCTCGTAATCGACACCAACGTATGTGTTGACTACCTGCTTGGCACTCAGCCATATTGCCACGACATCCTTTCCCTCTTCGAGAAGTGCGCACGAGAGAACATCTCGTTGCTCTACGCCCCCACCACACTCAAAGACGTGTTCTACATCATTCCTCGTCAGCTGCGACGTATGGACGCAAACAACGATGTCGCTCACGATCAGAGCGCTCGTGAGCAGATTGCCTGGGCTTGCGTGGAAACCATCACGGGCATCGCAACGGCCATACCGCAGGCGTTGCCCGAATGCAACCTCGCCTGGATGCTTCGGCATAGACACGGCGACTTTGAGGACAACCTTATTGTGGCCGCCGCAGAGACATGCGATGCGGACTACGTCGTTACGTACGACAAAACGCTTATCGAACATTTTGCGCCTGTTTGCATTACCCCAGAACAGGCGTCCGACCTGCTCGATTGAGCGTGGGGCGTGAACGGGGGACGGGTTTCGCGTTCATTTTTGCGGCTGCGCAAATGAACGCAAAACCCGTCCCCCGTTCACGCCAATCATTAGGTACTTGACAAATGGCAACGCTGGCATAGAATTAATTCGGCACCTAACGAATTGGAGGTATGCATGACGCGGGAGATTCTGCATGACCTCGGGTTCTTTGGCCATTATCTCCACATGCATGCGGGCGGGCGAGGCGGCAAGCAGTTCGTCCTCACCAACCTGCACAAGAACGGCAGCACACTCACGCAGCGCGAGCTCCTTGAGCGGACCAACACGAGTCCGGCCGCCCTGAGCGAGGTATTGGCAAAGCTCGAGAGCGGAGGGCTCATCGTTCGCGAGCCCTACGAGCACGACAAGCGACAGCTCCAAATCGAACTCACGCAGGAAGGCGAGGTGTGCGCCGCGCAGATGTTCGAACAGCGCGAGCAGTTTGAGCAGCGAGCTCTGGCATGCCTCTCCGCAGACGAGCAGGCACAGCTCAAGGAACTCCTGGAACGGCTCATCGAGCATTGGAACCATCTGGACGAGGAAAAGGAGGTACGCGCATGAGTCGAGAAGAGAGCACGCTGCCCGACCTCTCGCTAACCCAAATAGTAAAGACCATTGGCAAGTCGGTGCGCGAGCACAAGAAGAACTCACTGCGGGCGCCGCTCTACGTAACGTGCGAGGTCATCATAGAGTGCATCATCCCGTTCATTACCTCGCACCTTATCAACGAGATGCAGGCCGGCACCGAGATGCGCACCATCGTGCAGTACGGCGCCATCCTGGCGGCACTGGCGATTGTGTCGCTGTTCTGCGGCATCCGCGCGGGCGTGGCCTGCTCGATTGCGGCCACCGGCCTCGCGCGCAACCTGCGACACGACATGTTTGCGGCCATCCAGCGGTTTAGCTTCTCAAACATCGACCGCTTCTCCACCAACTCGCTCGTCACGCGACTCACTACCGACACCCAAAACGTGCAGATGGCCTACATGCAGATTATCCGCTCGGCCGTGCGCTCGCCGCTCATGATCGTGTTCGCGGCCATCATGGCGTTCGTCTCGGGCGGTCCCATGGCAATCCTGTACGTGATCGTGTCCATTTTGCTGGGTGCGGTGCTCATTGGCATCGCCCGCTTCGTAATGCCCATCTTCCGTCGCATCTTTCGCAAGTACGACAAACTCAACGAGTCCGTTGAGGAGAACGTAAGCGGCATTCGCGTGGTAAAGAGCTTCGTGCGCGAGGAGTATGAGAAGCGCAAGTTCCGCAAGGCCTCCGGCGAGCTGTTCTACGACTTTTGGGGCGCCGAGCGCATCCTCGCCTGGAACCAGCCCGCGATGACCTTTGCCATAGACATCATCTACACCTTCGTGATCTTCTTTGGCAGTCGCGCCATCGTAGCCTCCGCCGGCGTCGACATGCAGGTGGGACAGATGTCCGCGCTCATCACCTACGGCTTCTCCATGCTCATTAGCCTCAACATGCTGTCCATGATCTTTGTAATCGTAACCATGAGCGAGGAGAGCGCCCGACGCATTTGCGAGGTGCTCCTCGAGGAGCCCGACCTCAAGAATCCCGAGAACCCCGTGTACGAGGTGGCCGACGGGTCCATCGACTTTGACGACGTGAGCTTTAGCTACGACTCCAAGGCCGACCGCATGGCCCTCTCCAACGTCGACGTGCACATAAGGAGCGGCGAGGTGATTGGCGTGATTGGCGGCACCGGCTCGTCCAAGTCCACGCTCATCCAGCTCATCAGCCGCCTGTACGACGCAACCGAGGGCACGGTTCACGTGGGCGGCGTGGACGTGCGCGACTACGACATGGACACCCTGCGCAACGAGGTGTCGGTGGTGCTGCAGCGCAACGTGCTGTTTAGCGGCACCATCAAGGACAACCTGCGCTGGGGCGACCCAAATGCCACCGACGAGGAGATCGAGGCGGCCTGCAAGCTCGCGCAGGCCGACGAGTTCGTGCAGCAGTTCCCCGACAAGTACGACACCTACATCGAGCAGGGCGGTACCAACGTCTCGGGCGGACAAAAGCAGCGCCTGTGCATCGCGCGTGCCCTGCTCAAGAAGCCCAAGATCCTCATTCTGGACGACTCCACCAGCGCCGTGGACACCAAGACCGACAGGAGTATCCGCGCGGGCTTTAAGAGCTTCATTCCGCAGACCACCAAGATAATCATCGCGCAGCGCACCGGCTCGGTTGAGGATGCGGACCGCATCATCGTTATGGACAACGGTCACATCGACGCGATTGACACCCCGGACAACCTCCTGCGCACCAATGCCATCTACCGAGAGATCTACCAGACGCAGAACAAGGCGAGCCACGACCAGAAGATGGAGGACGTGGGCGACGAGCTCGATGCCTTCAACGCCGAGCTCGCCGAGCGAAACAAGGAGCTGATAAGCGCCATGGATGGCAGCGCCCAGGCAAAGGAGGTGGGAAGCCATGAGTGAGCGAGTCCCCACCAAGGCCGAGCAAAAGATCCTCAACGACCCCGCACGCCTCAAGGACGCACCGCCTCCCGGCTCCGCGTCGGCCAACCAGAGCGAGGGCGTCCCGGGCAAGGGCAGTCGCGGCAGGCGTTCCGAGCACCCCGTCAAGGTCCTGCGCGGCATCATCAAGCTCGTGTTCTCCTTCTATCCCCTGCAGTTTAGCCTCATGCTGCTGTGCGTGCTGGTTTCGTCTGTGCTCTCCACCCTGCCCAGCATCTTCCTGCAGCGCACCATCGACGTTATTGGTCGGTTCTGGCAGTCGGGTAACTGGAATGCAGCCGCCACCGAAATTGGCAACATCGCACTCACGCTTATCGTGGTCTACGCCATAGCCTTGTCCTGTCAGATCGCGCAAACGCAGCTGGGGGCCTTCGTGACGCAGGGTACCCTCAAGGAAATCCGCAACAAGATGTTCGACCACATGGAGGACCTGCCCATTCGGTTCTTCGACCAAAACCAGCGCGGCGACGTGATGAGCTACTACACCAACGACGTGGACGCCCTGCGCCAGCTCATTGGCGTAGCACTCCCCAACCTGCTCACCATGATCATCTCCATGACATCCCTCACGTGCATCATGCTGTGGTACTCGCTGCCCCTATCGTGCGTCGTGCTTGCGTCCGTGGCCTTTATGGCTTGGCTCACTCGCTATCTGGGCGGCAAGTCTGCGCGGTTCTTTATCGCTCAGCAGCACGCCATCGGTCGCACCGAGGGATTTGCCGAGGAGGCCATGAACGGCGAGAAGGTCATCAAGGTCTTCACGCACGAGCAGCAGATGCAGGACGAGTTTGACGCGGTAAACGACGAGCTGTTCGAGACCGCAAAGAAGGCCAACATCTACTCCAACGTGCTTGGCCCCGTGCTCATGAACCTGGGCAACCTGGCATACGTGTTCGTGGCACTCGCCGGCGGCCTGTTCCTGGGCATCGCTCTGCCCAACCCCTGCATCTCGGGCATGGCCCTGTCCATCGACATCGTGATTCCCTTCCTCAACCTCACCAAGCGCTTTGCTGGCTCCATTGGCCAGATCTCCATGCAAATTAACTTCGTAGTGATGGGCCTGGCCGGTGCCGAGCGCATTTTCCAGATGCTCGACGAGATTCCCGAGGAGGACGAGGGCTACGTGGAGCTCACCAACATGGAGATGCGGGAGGGTGAGCTGTTCCCCACCGACAGACGCACCAAGATGTGGGCGTGGAAACACCCGCACCAGGCGCTCGGCTTTACCGACTACGTACCACTGCGCGGCGACGTGGTGCTCGACGACGTGGACTTTGGCTACGTGCCCAACCATCTGGTGCTGCATCACATCGACATCCACGCCACACCGGGCCAGAAGGTCGCGTTCGTGGGCGCCACGGGCGCGGGCAAGACCACCATTACCAACCTCATCAACCGCTTCTACGACATCGCCGACGGCAAGATTCGCTACGACGGCATAAACATCAACAAGATACGCAAGAGCGACCTGCGCCGCTCGCTGGGCGTGGTGTTGCAGGAGGTGAACCTCTTTACTGGCACCGTTATGGACAACATCCGCTACGGACGGCTTGACGCCACCGACGAGGAGTGCATCGCCGCCGCAAAGCTCGTGGGCGCCCATGGGTTTATCGAGCGCCTGCCCGAGGGGTACGACACCATGCTCACCGACAACGCCGAGTCGCTCTCGCAGGGTCAGCGCCAGCTGCTCTCCATCGCGCGCGCGGCCGTTGCCGACCCGCCCGTGATGATCCTGGACGAGGCGACGAGCTCCATCGACACGCGCACGGAGCAGATCGTGAGCCGTGGCATGGACGCACTCATGGACGGCCGCACCACCTTCGTAATCGCACACCGCCTGTCCACCGTACGCAACTCCGACCTCATCATCGTGCTCGACCACGGCAGCATCATTGAGCGCGGTACACACGACGAGCTCATCGCGCAAAAGGGCACCTACTACCAGCTCTACACCGGCGCCTTCGAGCTTGAGTAGCACCCGATGGCGTGTCCGTTTGGGAAGAACCTTAGCGGTTTATCGCCCAGATGGGAGATGGCCGCA
>JAUMWN010000170.1 GCA_030529625.1 Coriobacteriales bacterium | reverse complement strand
TCTTCTCGACGACGTTCCAGTCCTGGTCGAAGGTGTAGGACAGCGGCACGGCGGTGGGGATGTTGACCTCAAGAATCTCCTCGGGGGTGAGGTGGTCGAACATCATGACGAGCGAGCGCAGGCTGTTGCCGTGGGCGGCGATGAGGACGCGCTTGCCAGCCTTGAGCTGCGGGGCGATCTCGTCCTGGAAGTACGGCCATGCGCGGGCGATGCAGTCCTTCAGGCACTCGGTGTAGGGGAGCTGGTCCTTCATCGCAACGTCGCGATACTCTTCGGCAATCTGAGCGCAGCGCTCGTCGCCCGGCTCGAGGGCCTTGGCGGGGATGTCGAAGGAACGACGCCAGATCTTGACCTGCTCGTCACCATACTTGGCAGCGGTCTCGGCCTTGTTCATGCCCTGGAGGGCGCCATAGTGACGCTCGTTGAGCTTCCAGCTCTTGATGACGGGCAGCCACTCGCGGTCCATGGCGAACAGCACGTTGTTGAGCGTGTGGATGGCGCGCTTGAGGTAGGAGGTGTAGCACACGTCGAAGTCGAAGCCGGCGTCCTTGAGGGCCTTGCCGCCGTCGAGAGCTTCCTGGACACCAGCCTCAGAAAGGTCAACGTCGGTCCAACCGGTGAACAGGTTGGCCTTGTTCCACTCGGACTCGCCGTGGCGGATAAGAACGAGATGCATCAGGTTGTCGGCCATAGGGATGGTCCTTTCTCGAGAAATCGGCAGCATTTCTGCCCTCATGCCACAAGTATGCACCATGCGCTGCCCTCAGGTAGCAATTATTCCGTGAGCGCTGCCCAGCTTCCCAAGAGCGGAGGCTGGCGTGTGGCGGGGGTGGCATCGCGGGACCATGCGTCACGTGCCGGCTGAGTCAAGGTTTTGCGTCTGGCACAAAAGATGAAACAGCCTCGAAACAACGATGTGCCATGTTCTTGTTGCACAACAAAACGCGCCAAATCCCCCGGAGGAGTCATGAGCAACGACAGGAACGTGGACTTCGTGTTGCGCACCATAGAGAAGCGCGACATTCGCTTTGTGCGTCTGTGGTTTACCGACGTGCTGGGAAACCTCAAGTCATTCTCAATCTCCCCCGCGGAGCTCGAGGAGTCGTTTGAGGAGGGCATTGGGTTCGACGGCTCGGCCGTGGCTGGCTTCGTGCCGCTCGAGGAGTCCGACATGCTGGCGTTCCCCGATGCCGAGACGTTCCAGATTCTGCCGTGGCGACCCAGCAGCAGCGGCGTGGCGCGCATCTTTTGCAAGATCTGCACGCCCGATGGCCAGCTGTTCCCAGGCGACCCGCGCTCGTGCCTGGGCCGCGTGCTCGCGGATGCCGAGGCCAAGGGGTTTGTGCCCAACGTGGGCCCCAAGCTGGAGTACTTCTACTTTGGCGACGACCAGGAGCCCACGCCGGTGGACCACGCGGGCTACTTCGACCTCACGCCCTACGACTCGGCGCGCGACATCCGTCGCTCGACCACGCTCATGCTGGAGAAGATGTCCATTCCGGTGCAGTATTCCTACCATTCCAACGCCCCCTCCCAAAACGGCATCGACCTGCGCTACTGCGAGGCCCTGAGCTGCGCCGACAACATCATGACGGCGCGGTTGGTAATCAAGCAGGAGGCCAACGCGCAGGGGCTGTTCGCCTCGTTCATGCCCAAGCCGCTGGCGGGATGCTCGGGTTCGGGCATGTTCCTGTGCGAGTCGCTGTTCGACCACAACGGGGACAACCTGTTCTGGGGGACCGAGGACTACCACCTGTCCACGCTCGCCCACCACTACATCGCGGGCATCCTGCGCTACGCGCCCGAGTTCACGCTCGTCACCAACCCCACGGTGAACTCCTACAAGCGGCTGCTGCCCAACGGCGAGGTCCCGGTGTACACCACGTGGGGCCGCAAGAACCGCTCGGCGCTCGTACGCATTCCCGCCCACAAGCCGGGCAAGCACCTCTCGGCGCGCATCGAGCTGCGCAATCCCGACCCCACGGCCAATCCCTACCTTGCGCTGGCGGTTACCATCGCGGCCGGCCTCAAGGGCATCGCCGACGAGCTGCCGCTGCCGGTGGAGTACACGGGCAGGGACGTGACCGACGCGCACATGGTGAGCATGGGCCGCACGCACCTGCCGCGCACGCTGGGCGAGGCCATCGAGGTGTTCGAGCAGAGCGAGCTGATGCGCGCCACGCTGGGCGACCACATCTGCGACTACCTGCTCGCCGAGAAGCGCCTGGAGTGGAACGACTACTGCACGACCATCACCGACTGGGAGAAGTCGCACTACTACGCGGGCTTCTAAACAGCGTCCAAAACCAACGCGACACCAAGACGTTTTATAGCCAAATGGTAAATAACTGTTGAGTCAAATGCATGCGGGCGCATTTTGAGACCATACTGTATCCTCGCCCGCAAAGACGACAAAAGGGGAGAAGTATGAACACAAGGAAGTCTTGGATTATTGGGTGCTTTGCCGCTCTGTGCGCACTCGTGCTGGTGCTCGCCGGCTGCGGCGGTTCCAACAACGCCACCGAGGACAAGGCCGCTGCCACCGACGACACCGCAGCAGCCACCAGCGACACCG
>JAUMWN010000031.1 GCA_030529625.1 Coriobacteriales bacterium | reverse complement strand
TCCTCGGTCTTCATGTAGAACTCCGAGCCCTGCATGCGCTTGCGGTCCACCTGGTCCACCTTGGTGTTGGTGCCGATGCAGGACAGCGTGTCCTGCACGGGCGCGTCCTCGCGCACCAGATAGTGGATGTCGTTGGTGGCCACCACCTTTATGCCCAGCTTGTTGGCCAGCGCAACCAGCCGCTCGCTGAGCTTGCGGTCGTCGTAGCCGTTGCGGAAGGTGAGTCCGTGGTCCTGGATCTCGATGTAGAAGTCGTCGCCAAAGATGTCCTGGAAGATGCGGGCCCAGCGCTCGGCTTCGGCAAAGTTGTTGTCCAGGATGTTTTGGGGGATGATGCCCTGCACGCAGGCGCTCTGGCAGATGATGCCCTCGTGGAACTCGCGCAGCATGTCCAGCGTGGTGCGCGGCTTGTAGTAGTACATCTCGTTGGCGGCCTTGCTCATCATCTTCATGAGGTTGACGTAGCCGTGCTCGTCCTTGGCCAACAGGATGAGGTGGTAGCGGTGCTGTCGCGTGCCGCGCTCGATCTGGTCGTCGGTAATGAAGTACGCCTCGCAGCCAAAGATGGGCTTGATCAGGGGTTCGGGCTTGTTGGCCCGTACCGCCTCCACGTCGTGCGTTGCCTGCCAGGTGGCCATGTCGCGCTCCCACTGGGCGTGGGCGCGGTCGTGCGGCTTGGCATCTGCGGCGTCCGGCGCGGGCTCCTCCAGGTCCCACCCCTTGGTAAAGCACTCCACGTCGTGCGACCACTGCTTAAAGTCAACCTGGGCCGTGTTGTAACCGCGGCACGCGAGGTCGAAGTTGGGCACGCCAAACATGTAGCCGTGGTCGGTGAGCGCCACGGCCGGCATCTCCAGCTCCACGGCGCGACTCACAAGGTCGTCCACGCGCGTCGCGGCGTCCAGGATCGAGAAGTCCGTGTGGTTGTGCAGGTGTACGAACGCCATGTGTCGCGTCCTTTCATCGAGATTTGAGGAACAAGTGTACCATAGACCGACGGTCTCCTTCCCCAATGTACTGGGGGGACAGTCCCCTGTGTTTAGGGGACAGTCCCCTAAACACAGGGGACTGTCCCCCCAGTACAGGTTAGCGGCGCAGGAAGTTGACCACCAGGCTCACCATGGCCTCCTTCTCGTCTGCGCGGCTCTCGGCGATCATGATGGTGGTTGCCACCAGCACCTCGTCGGCCAAAAGCTTGCGACCGTTGGCGTCGAAGAGCAGGTCGTTTCGGTCGAGGAAGTACAGGAAGAGGGCCGCCCCAATGCGCTTGTTGCCGTCCAGGAAGCTGTGGTTCTTGACGATAAAATACAGCAGGTTGGCCGCCTTCTCCTCCACGCTGGGATAGGCGTCCTGCCCCGCGAATCCTGCGTAGATGTCGCCGATGGACGCCTTAAATGAGTCGTCCTTCTCGACGCCAAACAGGCTGGACTCGTTGCCAAAGCGCATGTGCGCGATAACGTCTCGGCACTCGTCGTAGGTGAGCACATACGCCTCGTCCTTGCCCCGCGGCCTCGTGAGCGTCTTGTTGTCGTAGTCGTCCAGCAGGTCGAGGGCCTGAGAGTAGCTCTGGACGATGTCGAGCACCTGCCGGACCCCAAGGTCTCCCTCGGGCAGGCGGCCCATGACCTCCACGATCTGGCCGAGCTGCCTGAGCCGACGCTCGTTGGCCGCAAAGCCCTTGGTGAGGTAGTCGCGAAGAATGCCGTTTGCCCACGAGCGAAACTCTATGCCGCGCTTGGACTTTACGCGATAGCCCACAGAGAGAATGACGTCTATGCCGTAGTGCTCGACCTGACGGGTTACTTCCCTGTCGCCCTCTTGTTGAACTGTCGCAAATTTTGCGACAGTTCGATTCGCCATTCCCGCCAGCTCCTCACGCAGCGCGTTGTTCACGTGCTTGCCTATGGTCTTGACGTCACGTCCAAACAGCTGCGCCATGTCCTGGCGTGTAAGCCATACCTCGCTGCGCGACACGTCCACCTCCACGGGAAGCGTCACCATTCCGTCGGAGGATTCAAACAACACGATCTTGGTCTTGTCCATGGCCACTCCAATCGACACGCCGCCTACAGGAAATGTGGACCCCCATGCTACACCCGCGGCGGGACAGAATCCGGGTCGTGTAACCGCTGCCCTGAGCGGGTTTCTCACCACGCGCCACCTGTTTGCAATCCGCGGTCCACATTCCCGTAACACACGCCTCACCTACGGGCAATATGACTCCTCAACAATGGCCCGGTCTTTGGGTACGTGCCCGCGGGCACGTAGGAAAACGAAAGGAGATGCCCATGAGTTCGAGTGACACTGGCTTCGTATTGATTTGCGCGGCCTTCGTCCTGTTTATGACTCCCGGCCTGGCCTTCTTCTATGGGGGACTGGGAAGGAGGAAGAACGTGGCCAACAACATTATGTCGTCGTTCTTCCTCATTGGCGTCGCAACCGTTATGTGGGTTGCCTTTGGCTTCTCGCTTGCGTTTGGTGCAGACCACGCAGGAATCATTGGCGGCTTTGATCACCTCATGATGCATGGGGTGGGCATGGACCCCGGGCCCTATGCGAGCACGATTCCCTTCCTGGCCTTTGCCATGTTCCAAATGATGTTTGCCATCATTACGCCGGCACTGATTACTGGAGCCGTGGCAGGCAGAATGCGCTTTGGGTCGCTCGCCCTGTTCGTGGCGCTGTGGACGCTTCTGGTGTATTACCCCATAGCGCACATGGTTTGGGGAGACGGCGGCTGGCTCGCCGCGATTGGCTCGATTGACTTTGCCGGCGGCAACGTGGTGCACATTAGCTCCGGCGCGAGCGCCCTCGTGCTGTGCGTGATGCTGGGCCGTCGCGTGGGATACGACCAAGGCGGATACCGCGTCCACAACATTCCCCTGGTCGCCGTTGGTGCCGCGCTGCTGCTCTTTGGCTGGCTGGGATTCAACTCCGGCAGCGCCCTTGAGGCAAACGGACTGGCGGCACACGCCTTTGCGGCAAGCATAATATCGGCAGCGGCCGCCGAGTGCACCTGGATGCTCATGGACATCGCAAACGACGGCCGTCCCACGCTGGTGGGCGCCTGCACCGGCCTCGTGATTGGCCTTGTGGCCATTACCCCGGGATGCGGCTTCGTACCCCTTTGGGCCGCCCTTATCATTGGCGCCGCAGCCAGCCCCATCTGCTACCTGTGCGTCTCGCGGCTCAAGCCCAAGCTTGGATACGACGACGCGCTGGACGCATTTGGCTGCCATGGCGTGGGCGGCATCTTTGGTGGTCTGTGCACGGGACTCTTTGCAAGCAAGGAGATAAACCCCGCCATCCGGTGGAACGGACTCGTGTTTGGCGACACGCAACTCTTTGTGGCCCAAGTGGTCTCCATCGTGGTGACCATCGCCCTGGCAGTTGTTGGTACGTTGGTGTGCATATTCGTGGTGCGGCTCGTGCGTGAGATGCGGGTGAGCGAGCGCGAGGAGCGGCTGGGGCTCGACCTCACGCAACACGGCGAGCGCGCCTATCCGTCGTTCAATGGACTCGACGACTAGGGAGGTTAGAGATGTTCAAGATTGAGGCGATCGTGCGCGAAGACGCCCTGGAGGACGTGAAGGCGGCGCTGCTGGCGCAGGATATCCGCGGCATAACCGTAAGCCAAGTGATGGGCTGCGGAACTCAGATGGGCTACACCCAGCTCGTGCGTGGTAGCAAGGTGAGCGCCACCATGCTGCCCAAGATCAAGTTCGAGATCGTGGTCTCGACCACCGAATGGGCCGAGCGAGCCATCGAGGCCGTGCGGTCGGCGGCCTACACCGGAAACCCCGGCGACGGCAAGATCTTTGTCTATCGCATCGACAGGGCCATTCGCATTCGTACCGGCGAGGAGGACACGGAGGCCATCACTCCCGCCGAGTAATGAAGATGCCGAAGCGAGAAAAGGGGTCAGTCCCCTTTTCTCACTTCGCTTTGGATCTTTCTGTACCTTGGTTCATCGCGACCCGAGTACCCGTGCTGGCAACGCCGGGCGTGACTTCGTTAGGACGCGGCGGAAGGACGGCGGAGGTTCCCAAGAGCCTGACGCAGCTGCGCTCGATGTGAGTACTAATATACATAAATGCACACAAACGAGCGGGCGGGTGGCAAATATCGGGTGGCCGGATAAGAAAGTGCGCAATCGCTATTTTAGCTACTGCGCACTATCGTCTTTAGTCCCGCAAAAGAGCCGTCCTAAGGGGCGAAAGTGCGCAAAAATGCATATTTGTATTTATTCTCTGGACGAAACCTACTTTGACAATGCGGGCAGAATGCCCCAAGTGATATCCTACAGGCATGAAACCGACCAGCTCACTGTAACGTCGGGCGTTTCGTTACCCATGCTGAGCCGCCGGCCCCATCTTTCTCAAACAACTACCAACGTTAGCGAACGGTAGCGAACGGTAGCAATTTGAGAAGGATAGGGGCGAAATTTGGGACTATCCTTCTCAAACTGCTACCAACGTCCGTAAATGGTAGTAGTTTGAGAAGGATAGGGTGCTGTCGGGTCTCTCGTCCCGCGACCACGATGGCAAGATCGCGGGACAGAAAGTGAGAAAAGGGGTCTGGCCCCTTTTCTCACGAGAATGTGTAGCGCACCACGATGGGCTCGCCGGCCTCGTCCTCGCGCTCGACGCATGCGAAGGCGCACTCAACGTACCCAAAGCCCTGGTCCATGAGCACACCGGCATAGAACTCCGCCTGCATGCGGTGGCGCTCTTCAATCTCTGCAACGCTCAGCCCCGCGTCGCCGGTCTTGTAGTCCACCACCAGGGCACTGGTAGCCTGCACGTTGGTGGCGAGCAGGTCGATGGCGCCCTCCAGGTACTCGCCGTACGCGGAGTGGGCCTGCACGAAGAAAGGCACCTCCGCCCGCACGAGCGGCCACTCCCACACCTCGCGGCGCAGAGCAGATCGCTCCCAGCGCGCCACTGCCGCACGAAGCCGCGCTGCCGCGCGATCCGAGAGACGCCAAGTGCGCACGAGCGCCTCCAGGCGAGCCGGGTCGTGGTCGCGACGCGTCTCCACCATGGTTTGGGCCAGCTCGTGGAAGGCCGATCCAAGGCTTGTGGCCTTGTCGGCATCTGGCGTATAGGCCGAGCCCTCGGCCTGTGCCTCAAGCTCCGCCAGCGGTGGCGTGGGTGGACGCCTGCCCGAGTCCTGCTGCTCGCGCGAGGCCTTGAGCGCCTGCACCGACGAGTAGCTGTACACGTCCTCGCGTGGTCGCCAGCCATGGGTCGCGGGCTGGTCGCACACGACCTCGTACAGCGAAAACGGCAAGGCGCTGTCCCTGAGCACAGCGCCGTCTGTGCCCAACGTCGAGAGCGCCCACACCGAGTCGGGCAGTGCCCCGTCGAATCCCGCGAGCGTGCCGCCCGACGAGGCCGTCCATGGCTCGCCCTTCTTCTCCGGCCGCTGCAGGCACACCACGCGCGCGACCCCGGAGCCCAGCTCGGCGGGCATGCGCACGATACGCTCGCCCTGACGTAGTTCTACCTCCATGGGAGCCTGTGGCGCTATGTCCATGGGAGACTCGCCTGCCTCCAGGTCCAGCGGGTCCAGATACGCCGCGCAGGTTTGCAGCGCGAGCTCCGAGCGCAGGTATTCCTTCTCAGCAACGGGTATGCCAACCACCAACGCCTCCTCGGCGCGGGTGAGAGCGACGTACAGCAGCCTGGCCTTCTCGGCCGACTGGGCCGCCAGCTCCTGCGCCTCCAAATACACCGCCCAATCCGCGCTCGTGGCACACGAGCGCTCCGACGCGGGCACCTCAAAGGCCTTGCGCGCCTTCGCATAGCCCTTGGACACGTCCTTGGGTGCAAGGCAGACCATGCGACCCTCGCCAACACGTCCCACCAAGAGGCTCCCCCGCACCTCTGCGTTTCCCCAGCACTCCGCGACGGCGCACACGCCAAACTGGAGGCCCTTGGACCCGTGCACCGTCATCACGCGAACGGCGTCCATCTGGTCACCCGAGAGGTTCTTTGGCGTGGTCTTTGCCGCCAAGAGCCACTGGTCGAACTCCGAGGCCGCCCGGGCCGCCCCCAGCCCCAGGTCCACGGTGAGCTCGCGCACGTAGCGCACCGCGGCCAGCACGTTGGCCGCCCGCGCGAGGCCGTCTGAGCCTTGCGCCTCGAGCCGCTCGAGCCAGCCACTCTCGTCCACCACGGCCTGGCACACGTCGGCCAGCTGCCAGCGACCGATGCGCGCAAACGCACGCCTGAGCACCTCGTACGCCACGGCCAGGCGCGGCGAGGGCAAGGCGTCTCCATACAGCTCGAGCGTGCCGTCCACGAACGCCCGCTCGATAGGACGCTTGGTGGGCGCATCCAGCTTGTCCTGCCGCCGCGTCCCCAACATGCAGAAGTCATCGGAATCCAAGCAGAACATCTCGCTGGAAAGCAGCCTAAACAGACCGTCCTGCGTGTCGTGGGGGTTGGCCAGCGCGTAGAGCAGCGCCTGCACGACGCCCACCTCGGGCGTCGTCGAGAAGGACGAGCCGCCCGTGACCACCGCGTTAAGCCCTCGGGCGCGCAACGCGTCCAGGTAGAACCGCACCTTGCCGGTCCTGCCCAAAAGCAACGCCATGCTCCCCTGGGGCTGTCCGGCGGCGTGGTAGGCGGCGAGCCTGTCTGCGAGCTGGGCGGCAAGCGTCGCGCTGAGCATGTCGGCCGTGGCACCCGTGGCCACCTCCAGCATGATGCGCCGCGACGCGTCGGCGCGCGGCGCGAGCCTGCTCGTACGGCCTCCGTCGGCGGCCAGCTTGAGGAAGTCCGGCAGCATCCCCGTGTCGCCGCACACCCTCTCCACGCACGCCAGCACATTTGGGTCGCTGCGGTAGTTCACGTCCATGCGCACGTGGGCCTGCTCGGGCAGCGAGTTGCCGTGCGCGCGGAACACCTCCACGTCGCCACCTCGAAATCGGTAGATCGCCTGCTGGGCGTCTCCCACAGTGGCCAGATGGCGCCCACCGGCGCCCTCGAGCAGCTCAATGAGGTGCAGCTGCTTGGCGTCGGTGTCCTGGAACTCGTCGATCATCACCAGCTTGAAGCGGCCGGCGTAGTCGCGCGCAACCTCCGGGTGACGCGTGACCGCCCCCAGGGCGAGGTCGATGAGATCGTCGTTGTCTAGGTAGGAGCGCTCGAGCTTGAGCTGCGCATAGCGCCTGTCCACGCGCCGCGCCAGCTCCACGAGCTGTGGCACGAACGACTGCACCCGCTCGTACTGGGCGCACACCAGAGCCTCGTCGGCAAGCCTGCGTGCCTCGTCGGCAAGCGGCTTTTGGTCGGCCTTGCGCAGAGCGGGAGGCTTGACGTCTGGAAGCACCGCACAGGCCGCGGCGGCCGTCTGGGCTCCTGGGGCAGAGGCGCAGAACCCTGCCACGGCGTCACGCGCGGCATGCGCGGCTTCGCTCTGCTTTGCCGTGAGCCTAAAGGAGCACACCGCCTCGAGTGCATCGAGCAGGCGCGCCATGTGCGCAGGCGTTTGGTTGGAGGTGGGCCAGTCGAGGTCGTCCAGGCCATGCGCGCACTTTGCCGCCTCCGTGCGCAGCTGGCCAATCATCTGGGCGATGCCACCCGCACCCCACAGGGAGTACTCGCTGCGCAATGCCGCATGCTCCTCGTCGTGCTGCACGTCGCTGAGGACCTGGTCGAGGGCACGTGCCAGCAGCGCGTCGGCAACGCTGTCCTCGCAGATCGAGAACTCGGGGTCCACGCCCAACTCAATGGCATGGCGCCTGAGGATGCGGGCGCACATGCCGTGTATGGTGCTGATCCACGCCCCGTCCACCTTAAAGGACTCCTCGCGCAGGTACGGGTCCTCCTCCCCCGCCGCACGCAAGGCACCGCGCACGCGCTCGGCAATCTCGAGCGCGGCGGCTTTGGTAAAGGTAATCACCAACGCCTGGTCGATGGAGTCGAGAAACCTGCCGCCGTCGGCAGCCGACCCCATCGAGAGCGCGTGCACGAGCCGTGCCGTGAGGGTAAAGGTCTTGCCCGACCCAGCACCAGCCGCAACGAACAGGGGCTCGTCCAAACGCGTCGCCACGGCCCGCTGGGACTCGTTGAGCCTGGACAGATCAATGGTCGCCATTATTGCATCACCCTCCGCTCGCACTGCATAACGGGGCAGAAGTCGCAGGAGCGCCGGTCGCGGGGGCGAGCCTCCACGTTACCCGCCATCATCTGCGAGACCTGCTCGGCGATGAGCTCCTCGGTCTGGTCCAAGAGCGCACCCATGCCCGACGACCCATCCTCGGCGCTGGGCACGCACACGCGCTCGCGGCGCGATGCGTGCAGATTGCCAAACACGAGGTCGGCCACGTTCTCGTCGGCGGCGCCGGCAAGGGTATGCGGGCTCTTGGTGCTCAGGTACACCGTCCCCACCAGGCGTAGCCGACCCTCGAACGCGCGGCGCACCACCTGCGCATAGATCAGCGACTGGACGCGATTGGGCAGGCGGACGCCCTCGAGCACGCCATCCTGCAGGGCGTCGTACTCCGCCCGGAAGCCGGTAGGGCTCTTGTGCTTGTAGTCGATGATCACGGCGGTCCCGTGCGGGCTCACGTCGATGCGGTCCACCGTCCCGGTGATGTAGGCGCCAGCATACTCGACCGGATCCTCTCCACGGCCGAAGCTCCACTCAAAGAGCCTGGGCTCGAAGCCGGTCAGGATGCGCGCCTGGAACTCCAGGGACGAGAGCAGGTCGTCTTTGAGCGCCTGCTCCTGCGCACGCTCGAAGGAGTCGTGCGGCACGAGCAGCTGTTGCAGGACGCGCGGGCTCTTGGCCAGGTACATGTGTTCGCTGTGCAGGTCGAACTCACGCGCGAGCACGGATCGCGCGTAGGCGAGGTTGCCATAGGTCACCCGCGAGCCCTCCACGTGCTCGCACAGGTGCTCCTCTCCCAGCGCACGCACCCACTCCTCGCTCATGGCCAAGGAGGCGTCTCCCTCCTGCTCGATGGCGGCATCGGCACCAAGCGCATGGACAAGCAGCGCGCTATGCGTCTTCTCCAGCACACGGTGCGCAAAGGTGCCCATCTCCATGCCCGAGTGTCCGGCGTCAACCGTGCCCAGGCGCAATCGCCGCAGGCTGAACCACTTGAGGGGGCAGTCCAGATAGGTCTCTATTTGAGAGGCACTGAGCACGGGCTTGCCACCCGCGAGGTGCTCCATGCCGTTTTGCGGCACGAAGACGAGCTCGCGAGACGACGTGGTGAGGCGGCCTGCTGGCGACGGGTTGTCGTGGGCACATGGCAGCGGCCGCATCCCCTTAGGCATGCGGTTGGCACAGAGGTCCGTCTCGGGACGGGTGCGCACGCATATGCCCTGCGCGGCAGGGTCCTCCCCCGGCTCGACCCCGTATGCGGCCAATAGCTCGGTGAGCATGACGGACGGATAGGACTGCTTGCCGTCGGCGTCACTGAGCGCCCGCTCAAACACCAGCCGATCTCGCGCGACGCCCACCAGGGAGGCAAACGACGCCCGGGCGGCCGCCAGGGGATCGGGCGCCGACTCGACGCCCACGCATTCCAAAAGCGCATCGAGAAGCTTGGGCTCGGCTTGGATGGGCTGCTCCTGCGCCGTGCAGCCCGCAACCACGAGTGCATGTGCCGAGCACGCGGGCAGTGACTGGGCCTGTCGCACGCTCAAAAGAAGCACCTGGGGCCTGCCCACGCCCGCCTGCGTTCGGCTCATCGTGCTGGTGCCCGCCATCACCCACTCGCACAGGCGCACGAGCGCGCCCAGCGGTATGGCGTCAGGGTTCGCGGGATCGGCAGAGACACCCAGCGAGCGCAGCGTTCCCGCGATGCGCAGGACGCTCGTGAGCGTTGCGGGGGCTTCGCCGCCAATCGATGCCAGATCCGCTGCCATGTTCTTCTCGACGAAAGGCGCGAGCAGCTTTGACGCGGCAGACCCAATGCGACCGCGCAGGAGCTCTGCGGTGGCGCGAGCGACTGGCGCGCTTGTGTCGCGCTCTGACTGCAGCATGTCCAGCACCTGTTGCGGCGTGAGCAGGCGATTGCCACGCCAGAGCGCGTCGAGCCGCCACGCCTTGCTCGCCGATACGTGCGAGATCTCGTTGAGCAGGAAGTCCACGAGCTCTCGTGGCGGCCACCAGCTCATGTCGCCGAGTTGCGGCACCGGCCCCTCCAGCCCCTCGCGCGGCCCGGGCCACTCATCTGCCAGGTCGGCAAGCGACGCCACCGTGCGCGCGAACGAGAAGAACGCCTGCGCCGTGGGCGCGTCGCGCATCGCCTGGGACTCCTGCGACCTCACGCGCAGCCCGCGGGCCGCAAGCTTGGGGACGAGCTCTCGCCTCGCCCTGGTGCAGTCGGGCACCGCAAGCACCACCGGCACGACCGAGTCGTGTGCATCAGCCTCAGCCACCAGCTGCGACACGCGCTGTGCGATGAGCTCGGCCTCAGCCACTGGTCCCGTGGCATGCAACAGCTCGACGGGCACCTCGCCCGTGTTTCTCACGCGTCCCGAAAAGAGCGCCTGGCGCAGGGCCTCGAGTGCGGGAGCACGCCCCTCCTTAGGCTTTGCGGGCAGCGGCTCTGTGTCCGTGTCGCATCCCAGCTGCGCGGCAAGGTGCCTCGCCTGGGCTGCGGCCGCACCTCCGGCATCGTGGATCACGACGCACACGTCGCACAGGTCGCCCAGGGCGACGAGCAATTCTCGGTCGCGCCGTCCCATGGACGAGAAGCCCGCCACCACTACGTCGGGCACCTGCGCGCCGGCATCGCGAAGCGAGTGCGGAAGCAGCAACGACGCCTCGGATCTGCTCACATACCCACGGGCCGCAAGCTCTGCGCCCAGCTTTCCGGCCAACCCCATCAGCAGCGTCTCGGCATGAGAGAGGCCCGCCGCCTGACAGGCCGCGACGTTGGCACTGCCATCGACGTTGAGCGGCAGCCACGGAAGGGCAGTGTCCACCAGCTGCGAGAGCAGGTGCACCAGGCCCTCGCTCAAGAGCAGCGGGCCGCGATCGGCCTCGCTCGACGCAAGCACCACGTCGCGCGCGAGCACGAAGAGCGCCACGTCGTCGGCCAGCGCTCGGCCGTCTCCCCACACCTCCCAGCGGTCGCGAACCCAGCCTGCGGGAGTCGTGGTCGTAACACCCAAACACAGGCCGGGCTCGCCCGAGAGTACGCGCTGCGCACCGAGCGCCTCGTCAAACGTTGGCGTGAGCAGGGTGACCGCGCCCGACTGGGCAAGCGGCCCCCTGAGCGCGTCGAGCACGCACGCGTTAGTTAGATCCTCTTCGCGCGTCCACACGATGTTGAGCGCCATGGCCCTCCCTCACTCCGGATTTGCTGCAACCCATGGTAGCAAGCCAGGGGGACACAAAACAACCCACCTGCACTGAGGGGACAGTCCCCTGAGTTTAGGGGACAGTCCCCCCAGTGCAACTTTGCGCTATGCGCAGGCGAAGGTGACTTGTGAGTGGTCGTCGCCAAACCGCAGGACGTCGCCGTCGGTGAGCGGGTAGGCGGTTTGGGCCGCGAGGCTGCGAACGGCGCCACCATGCACCAGCTTGGTGCCGTTGCGACCGACGGAGGTGAAGGTCCAGCCCTGCGCCTCACTGTAGTCGAACCGCCCGTGGACGTGCGACACGAGATCGAAGCCGCGCTCGCCGCGCAGGTCCACGCTAGGTGCCTCGCGGCCCGTGTAACGCGAGCGACCTATGGTGCTTCCCGCATGCACGCCATGCTCCCGGTTCGCAACGCGTACCGTTGCCGAGGCAACCGGAGCGGCAGCACGGACGGTCTTGTCATCTGCTTCGTGGGCCATCCGCATGGTGGGCTCCGTCTGCCCGGCATCGGCCGCAAAGGACACGCGTACCGACACCGCATCGTTCGCGAGCACTGGATCCACGCCCATCACGACCTCCCAGGCGCCTGCCGCGCGACCCCTTTCCTGCACGTACTCGTCGAGTATCCGCTCCAAGCGCTGCCTGCAGGCATGCACCATGGGACCAAAGCAGTCGTTCCAGGCGTCACAGCCCACCAGCACCTCCACGTGGTTGGGATACATGGTCTCGCCAAAGCCCCAGTCCAGGGCATGGCGCTCCACCTCCTGGCACACGCGACCGGAAACGGCAGCCACGGATGGGACCTGGCTACTGGACCGCTCTGCCGACGCAACGGTTCCCTCGGTCGCACCCGATCCAAGCAGCCCCTGGAACAAGGCCTCGATCCGGGAGGCCAGCCCCCGCATGGCAGCGCCAATCCATCCAAGCACGGTTACGAACGTCATAGCGACCAGCTCCTTTCCGTTGTCTTAGGAAGCGTGCAGGTCATCCTCTGGCGCTTCCTTGCCACCGCATGCCCACACTGTACGAGAGGATCCGCGCAGGTGTTACGTAACGCCTGGGAACGGCCCATGTCACAGTTGTGGTGCCCACAAGAGACGAGCTGGGGAGGAAGATCATGGAGAAGACGAAGACGATGAGAAGGGGCGCTTCGGCCACAGCGACACATACCGCCGTGATGAGAGACCCGCGCAGCGTCGTGACCACAGGTTCGCACACCGCCGTGATGACAGACCCGCGCAAGAGTCTTAAGGTGCGGACGGATCGTGCGGATTACGGGGACCGCAAGGCTCGTGAGAACCACGACCGCAGGCAGGCCCCAACGAGGACGGTCCCCATACCCGCCGTGAGCGAGGCCCTGCGACGCTGCCTCGCCCAGGCCTCGATGCGGCGCGACGCGGCTCCTCTCAACTGCTTTACGGTGGTGGTGAGCGCGCGCATGCTGGATGCCCACGACTTGGGCTCCGTTGCCTGCGCGGCGGCCACCGACCTTGCGCGCATGCGCGGCAGCGAGCTTGTGGCAAAGGCTTTTGTGGTGATTGCCTCACCTGCGCACCACGGCTTTGGGCGACCCGTAAGTTGCGAGGCCCAGTCCCTTGCGCCCCAAGAGCTGCAAGAGCTGTTGGCCGAGGAGCAGGGTCGTGCCGCGGCGTCGCTTTGCGCCATCGTGCGCTATCCCCGCACGACCCTCACCCTTGCCCTTGCGGACGGAACGACGTGGACCACGACCGAGCGCGCCTTCGTGGGCCGCTCCCCCAGCTGCGACCTCGTACTGGACGACCGGAGTGTCTCGGGCATCCATGCGCAGCTCACGTGCAACATCCAAGGCACGTGGTCGGTCGTGGACGTGGGGTCCACCAACGGCACGCGCGTGGGAACCTCGCTCGTGTCGACGCGGGTCCTTGCACCTGGGGACCGTGTGACCCTGGGCACGGCACCCGCCTTTGTGGTGGAGCGCATCGAGGCCGTGTGAGCGAGCGACCTGCACTGGGGGGACAGTCCCCCCAGTGCAGCCCTTTAGAGCAGGGCGATTGCGAGAAGCACGAGCAGGACGAGCAGGACGACGAGAAGGACGCGGGAGCAGCCCCGCCGCTTCTTGTCAACCGGCTCGCCATGCGCCTTGAGCCACTTGGCCGCCTGACGCGAGCCCGCTCGCGCCGCCTCGTGCATGAGCTCCGTCGCGTGCTCAACGTCGATCTTTACGCCGGCGCCCTCGTAGTGCATGAGTGCCAGTTCGTAGGTGGCATCGGCATGGCCCAGCCGGGACGCGCGGCCAAACAGCTCGAGCGCCTTGAGGAAGCTCCTCTGTGCCCCCAGACCGTAGCGGTAGGCAATCCCCAGGTCGAAGGCACCATAGGCAAGCGAGCGGTTGAGCGGACCCTCCCCAACGCCCCGTTCCAGATAGCTCACCGCGCTTTGCGGGTTGGCGGCGACCCCGTCCAGGCCATACATCTGGGCATGTCCGTAGGCGACGCAGGAGGGACCGTGGCCGCGGTCCGCCGCGATTCTCCTAAATGCGGTCGACACCTTGCGACCGTTTGGCGAAGACGATTTTGCATAGTACTCGGCTGCCCGCACCGCCCGGTCGACCTCTGCGGCAGCCATGGCCGCCCGGTACTCGTCACTCTGTTCGGCCGTAAAGAACGAGGGAGCCATCTGGTCGGCCCCGTCGACCGTATCGCCTCCGTCGTCCTTGCCGCCCTTGTCATCTGCTTCCGTCTGTCCCGGCGTATCCCCTGCAGCCGTCCAAACGCGCTCGCCATGCGTGGCAAGCCAGTCCACAGCCTGCTGAGACCCGGCACGGGCCGCGTCACGCATAAGCTGTGCAGAACGGTCAGGATCGGTAGGTACCCCCGCACCCTCGCGATACATGAGGGCGAGCTCAAAGGTCGCATCGGCACGGCCGAGGTCTGAGGCGCGTTGGAACATCTTGAGCGCATCCAAGAAGGACCTGGGCGTACCCAAGCCGTAGCGATATGCCAGTCCCAGGTCATGACATGCCCTCGCGAGCGCCGCGCCCTGGACCCCCAGCTCCAAGCCGCGCCGCAGGTAGTCACAGGCGCCCACGGGGTCCGAACTCACACCGTCGATGCCGTGGAACAACGCGTGCCCGTAGATAACGCAGGACTGGGCGTGTCCGCGATCTGCCGCGATCTTCCTAAACGCCGCCGCCACCCGATGCGCGTCCAGGGAGGGCTCAAGGGCGTAGTACTCGGCAGCCCTCACGGCGCGGTCGGGCCCTTGCGCCACGAGCGCCTCTCTGTACTCGGCGCGCTGGTCGGTCGTGAGGAACGAGGGGATGCGCTCGTCCCTGGCGGGAACCGACGCTCCCTCTGGCGTTAACCCCTGCTCGGGCGTCAAGCCCTGCTCAGGGCTTTGTCCGTCGGGCACGGGCGTCAGGCAACCACCCTCTTCGTCCCCGTCATGCGCACCCGGCTGATTCGGGCCGCAGACCGGCGTGGGTGTGGGCAGGTCTCCAGGATGTACTGCCCCAGGCGCCTCGCCATCCGTTGTGCCAACCTCCTCTTCCAGCGCCTCGCCCAGCAGATGCCACACCGCCTTTACGCTGGGACGCAGCGCAGGGACCTCCTGCGTGCAGGACGCGATCAGCCGCCTGAGCAGGTCGTCTCCCTGCTCGTGCCACCCATCGCCGAGGTGTACTCCGTCCTGCTTGGTGGCCGCGATGCCCCTGGCATCCTGGGGCGTGAGGTAGGGCTTGTGCGCGTAGTGGTCGAGCGCGGGTATTGGCGCCTCGCCCGTGCGCAGGTGGTACAAGAGGGCGCCCAAGCTCCACACATCCACGGTTGGGTCGTTTCGGTCATCGTAGAACGGATCGCCAGGCGAGAGGAACATCTCGGGCGCACCATACTGGAGCTGCGCCAGACGCTGCATGTCTCCGCTGGGTGTGACGACGTCTGCCGGGGACGTCGACTGGCCCAGATCCAACAGATACATCCAGTCCACGGTCTTGCGGTCGTCGCCCATCCGTACCTTGATGTTTGAGGGATACAGGTCGCGATGCACGACGTTGTTGCGATGGAGCGCCCAGAGCGCCTCGCACAGCAACATGCCCCAGCGCATGGTTTGCTCAGCGGAGAGCCTGCCCGAGTGGTCGCGGGAGACGAGGCTCACGGCCTCCTCGAAGCCGGTGCCCTCCACCCAGTCCATGAGAATGGCGTAATAGGCGGTCTTGTCGGCATCGTCGGTAAGAATGCCAAACGCGTGGGCGCGGGGAACGTGCCCGTCAGCACCGGCCGCCTGCCCATACTCCTCCCACTCGAGCAGAAACGCCCTGCGCAACAAGGCGCGCGCGGTGCGGCCGTCTTCCCTAAACGGCAGTTTGAGGTCCTCGGCGGGAAAGCCCACGTTGCCTCGCTTGAGCGCAAGCGTCCCGTTTGCATGGGGCAATGCCGCTGTATCCACGCGATACACCGAGCCAAAGCCTCCGGCACCCACCGCGCCCGAGAGCCGCAGCGGATAGCTCGCGTCCCGCTCAAGTGTTGCCGCGCCATCCCACGCCACAACGCTCTCCGCAAGAAACAGGCACTCCATGCACGCCCTCCGCACTACCCCGCCGCCGCCTAACCCCGCCATTATCGCACACCGCTTCTTAAGGCGTACCCTCAGTGTGTCCGTTAGGGAAGAGGTACCTTTGGGACACATCGGGCAACCATCGCGCTACGGCATGCCCTCTACCCAGTGTCCCACAGGTACCTCTTCCCTAACGGACACGCGTGTGGCAGACACACTACCCACTGACCTCAAACCGGTACACGACGTCTGCGCGTCCCACGACGAGCTCGTGTTCGTCGTCACCGGCGTCGCGTGGGGCCAGGCACACGAGGTCGCCATGGCGCACGGCGGCACTTGAGCCCCGTAGGAACTCCCGCCCTCCCGACGCATGGACCACCAGCGTGCCATAGGTGGATCCCTCGCCGTCCTGCCCCACGTCCTCGATCACCCACTGCCGCCAGTCCGCACGCCAGCGCAGCGTGGCGTGGCGGCGAGACGCCAGCTCGTAACCGGACACGACGCCTGGGCCATGAGCCTGTATCCACCGGCGATCACGTCCCAGCAACAGCGTCTGGTTTCGATCCACGCGCACGGGCAGGGCAGACTGCGTGCACACGCGACGCCCATGCTCGTCCAAGGCGACGACGGCCACCAGCTGCGCGTACTGCGCTGCTGGCGCGACCGCGCGCGCAGGCCGGCGCATCGCCGGCGTCTTCATGGACCCCGGCAGCGTGTAGCCCAGATCGCCCACATACGAACGAGGGCCTGCCAACGCACCGGTCACGAGCACGACCACCGTGTCGTAGAGCACCTTCTTGCAGGCCTCCATGCCAAGGGGCGTGCCGCGATCGAGGAGCTGGGGCAGGCCGCGCACCTCCCGCTGATACTCCGCGACGTCTTCTGCGGCCGCACCGGGAAAGTCCACGCGTAGGCGGCGCAAGAACTCTCCAAGGAAACCCTCCCCAAGGAGCACACCCAACGCGCAGTTCTCCTCAAACGCCTCGAGCAGTTGCGAGGAGTCGCAGCCCGAAAGCCTCCAAGCGTCCAGGAACTGGGCCTCCAGCTCGAGTGCCATGAGCCCCTCTTCACCCGAAGCCTTGCGAGGGAACACGCTGCCCACGCGCGTGAGCGTGTCACAGGCACCGTCCTTGCGTCCGTGCGCCCCAGGTGCTGCGGGCAAGCGCCCGCACAGGTCCTCTCGGCTCTTTCGCGCATACTTTGAGGCCTGCGCCTTGAGGTTGCGCTCGGGTATGGGCTCGCCGGTCCTCTCATCCACAAGCATGGCGGGAAACAGCTCCGCCCACAGCGCGTACACGTTCTTGGGACGCATGAGCATGGCGTCGCGGAACGTGGTCACAAAGAGCTTGAGCGCATTGCCCACCGTATGGCTGGTCGCTCGCGGCATCGTATTCGCTCCCCCTTCGTACCTCGGCGTGTCGGGCTTTCACAGGCATTCCCACCATAGTCCAAAGCCTGCGCCTTTGCGACGCAGCTCTTTGCTACCGGCAAAAAGGTATAGACTAATGGGCGGCCATTGGGCCGCACTGGTAAGACGTCGCGCTTTGCGATACAGAATGAGAGGAACCACTATGAAGTTCTTAGCCTCATGGCTTGCGGCCGCCATTGGCGCCGCCGTGGCTGTGGCACTCGTCCCGGGAATGATGCCCGTGGGCGACCATCTGGTGAGCATCGTCATCTTTGCCTTGGCTATCGCGTTGGTCAACGCAGTTATCCGACCCATCATGCAGATCGTCTCGCTGCCCATTACCATCCTTACCCTGGGCATCTTCTACTTCGTGATAAACGCCCTTGCCATCAACGTTGCCAGCTGGCTCTCGCTCAACCTCTTCCACGTGGGCGTGTATGTGGTGGACTTTTGGTCGGCGCTCTTGGGCTCGATCATCATCTCCATCGTCTCGTCCGTCGTAAGCGCGGTAATAGGCGTAGAGGACTAGCGGCCTCGGCTCGCGGACTCACTGCGCAATAACGGTCACGCTGCGTGCGCTCTTCTCTGCCAACTGGGCAAATGTGAGAGAGGACACGCAGCGTGACCGTTTTTCTAGTCGTTCAACCGAAAAAACGAGAATTCCTAGTGCGGAGCCAAGCGCCACGCATACGCCTTGCCCGATTCCCCAGGAAGTAGGGCCCACAGGAGTTGCTGTCGCGCCAAGGCCATCTTTGGATTTGTGAGCGCGTGTTCGAGCCGGCTCGTGTCCTCGTTGGAATAATGGCCAATCGCCTCGTAGACCTGACGCATAAGTTGCTCAAACGCACCGCAGCGATACATGTCCTCCTTGGTCACAGGAAACACCACGTAACCCTTCGACCCGAGCTCTCGATTGCGAAGCGAGTCGTCCAACACTTTCGCTCGCACGGCATGCTTCGCTCGATCAATCTCCTGAGCTGCCTCCCACGACGAAGGTTTATCAATCGACGCGCGAACAGCCTGCTCAATGGAATCAAGGTCCAGGTGACCCGAACCGTCGTAATTGAGCCCGACCTTCGTCTTTCCAAACACGAGATCGGGAACACGCGATGCACCCGAAGAAACCGAGACGCGCTCGTTGAGCCGCAGCTCTCCATACCCATAGCCAAATGCGTATACGGGTAGCGTGATCACAGTACCCATAATCGCTTCCATGGGAGACCACGCGTTGTCGCTCATATGCTTAAGCGTCTCACGCGCTTGCTCAAGTCCGCTCAGGTTTCTGCTTTGTCGCACAAACTCACGTATGCGCGCGACAGACGTCACGGGCATAACGCCAAGCGTGGCATCGCCATCGCGTGGGTCACGCGCATCACGAGAGAAAGTTCCGCACAGCTCATACCCCAGCATCAAGTGCGTGGCCGCGCCCATGAGCGGTGCCAGCTCGACAAAGAGGAGTTCGGGCGAGCTTATGCAAACACCGTCGTCGACCTCAACAAACGGCCCTGCGGCAAGTCCACCCGCGTAGACGGTGTTTATCACATGTTTCGTCTTGATTCTGGCGCCAGGCGAGGGAACCGCGACGTATACCCCACGATCTGCTTGCTCACCCAGAATCGTCCGCATGCGCGCTTGGGTCCATCGGCATGCGGGAGTTGGGTCAGGGGGAAGCAAATCGACACGCTTCATGGCCCCAACGTCTTGCCGGTTGGATCGTAGCGCGCGCAGTATGGCGAGCGCTGTCATCTTGTTAAACGCAATCAACATGTGCGAGATGGTAACGGCTTTGGCCGAGAAACACAATCCTCTTGCTAAATAACGGTCACGCTGCGTGCGCTCTTCTCTGCCAACTGGGCAAATGTGAGAGAGGACACGCAGCGTGACCGTTTTTTGTGCAACGGTTCCTTGGGCGGCCTTACGCCATGATCTTGCGGAAGAGCCCCTTAACGGTCTCGTGATCGGCCTCGCGCGGGTTGCCGGGATAGCAGGCGTCGGCAAGCGCGTCGCTTGCGAGCTGGTCGAGGTCGGCCTCCACCAGGCCGTCGCAGGTCTTGGGGATGTTGACGTCGGCAGAAAGCTGGCGCACGGCGGCGATGGCGGCGTCTGCGGCCTCGTCGGTGCTCATACCTGCGGTGTCCACGCCCATGGCAACGGCCACGTCGGCCAGGCGCTCGGCGACGACCGGCTTGTTGTACTCCATGGCGATGGGCAGCAGCATGGCGCAAGCGACGCCGTGCGGCGTGTCGTAGTGGGCAGACAGCGTGTGGGCCATGGCGTGGTCGATGCCTAGGCCCACGTTCGAGAAGCCCATGCCGGCGATGTACTGGCCAAGCGCCATGCCCTCGCGACCCTCCCCGGGCTCGCCAGACTGGGCCTCGGCGTAGCTCGCACGCAGGCTGCGCGAGATGGTGCGGATGGCCTCCAGATGGAACATGTCACTGAGCTGCCAGGCGCCGCGCGTGGTGTAGCCCTCGATGGCGTGGGTGAGCGCGTCCATGCCGGTGGCGGCGGTGAGGCCAGCGGGCATGGAGGCCATCATGTCGGGATCGACCACGGCCACGTCGGGGATGTCGTTGACGTCCACGCACACGAACTTGCGCTCCTTTGCCGGGTCGGTGACCACGTAGTTGATGGTGACCTCGGCGGCGGTGCCGGCAGTGGTGGCCACGGCAATGGTAAAGGTGGCGTGGTTCTTGGTGGGTGCCACACCCTCAAGGCTCACGACGTCGGCGAACTCGGGGTTCTCGGCAATGATGCCAATGCCTTTGGCGGTGTCCATGGCGCTGCCGCCACCCACGGCCACGATGCAGTCGGCACCGGACGCTTTGAACGCAGCCACGCCGTCCTGCACGTTCTTGATGGTAGGGTTGGCCTTGATGTCGCTAAAGAGCTCCCAGGCGATGCCGGCCTCGTCCAGCAGGTCGGTCACCTTTGCGGTAACGCCAAACTTTACCAGGTCGGGATCGGAGGCGACGAACGCCTTCTTGAACCCGCGGCGAACGATCTCACCGGGAACCTCGTTGATGGCACCCTTGCCGTGGTACGAGATGTTGTTGAGTACGAATCGATTGGCCATAGCACAACCCCCTCAAGGTAACGATAAACACTGACGCACAGTATTATATCGCGTTTGCACGTGTAGTCTGTACTCAGGGCCAGTCCCCTGAGCACAACCATTCGTTGGAAGGGATACCTATCGGCGCTCGTCCTTTGCGCTAGGACGGTCCGAGCCGGGCGTGCCCACTTTGCGGCGCGCGTCGTCCTCCCACTCCAGGTCAAAGAAGGAGGCCCACGGGTCGCCGCGGCTCACCTCCACGCCGTAGCGCGCGTCGGAATGCGCCTGCTCAACGCGCATTATGAACATGCCCAGCACAAAGAAGAGAGCCGAGAAGAACGACGGTGCCAGCCACACGGCGTAGTACAGCAAGTCTCTGTTTTGCAGGAGCAGGTCGAAGATGCCCGTGAGGAACACGGCATACATCACAATAAAGTGGAAGAACCCCAGACGCCACGAGACACGGCCCACGGACCGCGTGCGATGCTGCACGATTTCACCCATGATAAACCCGTACGGCACGCAGGCGATGGCAAAGGGCATGAGAAACAGGAACACCCAGTGTCCACGGCTCATGCCACCGTTTTGGGAAAGGATGGGACCCAAGGCGGCCAAGCCAAAGAGAAGGATGTACGAGATCCAAAGTGGTGCCATTCGTTTGAAGGACTTGCCCATGTTATCCTCGCTCCGCCAACTCATTCGGGTATCAGGATACGGCAAACGCACGCCAACCGCAAGGGCGGCGGGGCACCTCTTCCCCAACGGACGGCCAGCCCTTGACCGGCCAGTATGAAGTGGGTTAGAACATCAGGTCGTCGAAGGTGTGCAGGCCGGGCTCGGCGGCAAGCAGGCGCTTGGCGCAGGCAACCGCGCCGGACACGAAGATCTGGCGGCTCGCGGCCCGATGCGTAAGGCACACCTCCTCGTCGGTGCCAAAGAAGTGCACCTCGTGCGTGCCGGCAACCGTTCCCCCGCGCAGCGCGTGCATGCCTATCTCGCGTGCTGGACGAGCGCCCACGATTCCCTCTCGGCCGTAGGCCACTGCACACGCACCCGTGGGATCCACGGACTCCAGCAGGGCCTTTGCCGTGCCGGACGGCGCGTCGGCCTTTTGGTTGTGGTGCGTCTCGACGATCTCGACGTCCCAGTCCTGGAGCGCACGCGCTGCCTGCGCGGCAACGCGACGCAGCACGGCTACGCCCAAGGAGTAGTTGGAGGACCACACCACGCGACTCTTCTGGCCCAGCTCGCGCAGCTGCGCCAAGTCGTCCTCGGTCATGCCCGTGGTGCCCGACGCAAGCGCCGCGCCCGTGCGGCGCACGTATGCGGCCACATGGGCAAGCGCCGCGGGACTCGAGAAGTCAATCACGAGGTCTGCGGCCGGCGCCTGCTCGTCCAGCTCCTCGATGTTGTCCACATCGTAGCGTCCCACCAGCTCAAGCGCGTCGTCTGCCTCCACGGTCGCGCACACCAGCTGTCCCATGCGCCCGCAGGCGCCAACGACGATTGTGCTAGCCAATGAGACCGACCTCCTTGAGCACGCGCTCCACGCGGGCACGCGTGTCTGCCGCCATCGGGCAGAGCGGCATGCGGTAGCTCTCCTCTATCATGCCCATCATGGCAAGCGCCGCCTTTACCGGAATGGGGTTGACCTCGCAGAACAGCGCGTGCACCAGGTCCAGGCCCTCCAGCTGCATGCGCAGGGCCGCCTGGTAGTCCCCGCCCAGGTAGCTGGCCACCAGGTCGTGGCACACCTGGGGCTGCACGTTTGCCCATACGCTGATCACGCCTGAGCCGCCCAGCGAGAGCAGCGGCACGATCATGTCGTCGTTACCCGAGTACATGCGGAAGTCGTCGGACAGGTGACGGGCCACGCTCGTGGCATAGCTTATGGAACCCGAGGCCTCTTTAATACCCATCACGTTGGGATGCTCGGCCAGACGCACCACGTTTGCCTCGCTGATGGAGCAGCCGGTGCGACCGGGGATGTTGTACAGGATGGAGGGAATCTCGGTCTGGTCCAGCACCGTGGTGAAGTGGCGATAGATGCCCTCCTCGTTGGACTTGTTGTAGTACGGCGTGATGAGCAGAAGCGCGTCGCACCCTATCATCTGAAGGCCCTTGGCCTTGGATAGGCTCTCCTGCGTGGAATTGGATCCCGCGCCACCGATAATGGGAATCTGGCCATTCACGCGGTTCACCACATGCTGGGCGACCGCCACGTCCTCGGCATCGGTCATCGTGGAGGACTCGCCGGTGGTGCCCAGCACCAGGATGCCGTCGGTCCCGTTCTCCAAGTGGAAGTCCACCAGCCTGTCCAGGGCCTTAAAGTCCACTTCTCCGTTTTCCAAGAACGGCGTTACCAGCGCCACGATGGAACCCGTAAGCTTGCGTACGTCTTGTGCCATGGTCCTCTCCTTTGCTCGCACCAGTAGTGCGAATCCTTGAGTCGCAGGGCACGCCTGCGACACCTCGCCAAAACAAAGCATCGCCCGCAAGGTTACCTACCTCACAGGCGATGAGCCATACTCGGAGCATGCCGGCAAGATAGCGCACCTGCGTGTGTTGCTTCCCACGCGCAGACAGTCCTACGGGTGTTTCCCGCAGTCCCACCAAGACGCACCGCCGCACGTCCTAGTTCGGCGGGCCTCGCCTTGCCACGGGGTCGTTGCTCGCCAGCTCGCCCGAGGCTCATCGTGCCCGCTCCTCTATCTGTGGGCACAGCCTATCACGCTCCCATACGCCCGCGCAAGGGCGCACATGGGAGCGCAACACGACTGTAACTGGACACGGGTGTACTGCAGGCCGGGCGCAGGCGCCATCTGGCATCGTCGCCAATAGCCGCTCCCACCGTCCTGGACCCATATGCACACAAAGAGTTGTGAAGGAATTGAGAACGTACGCGGAACCGAGTGGTTTGAGGCTCTCTTCTCAAAGATGTTTCAAAGTCATAGCATCACGTAAGGTTGGCAGCATTACTTTGGAAGATTAATATATAGCGCACGATGAATACGTATGCTTCGATTGTGTGCGTTTCACCACGCCGAATGTATAGAATCTCCCCCGTTTTGCATACTATAGTTTGTATTGTTGACATTATGGCAACCAGCGTAAACCACAGTGGGTGTCTCACCTCCTAGCATGCTCACAAATCTTTCAATCTCCTCTGACATTCCAATCGTCTTTGACAACAAATTGTGGCTTCTAGCTTGTATAATGTTCACGCTAACAGTGTCTTTTGGACCAAACTATCATTTTGGCTCGATTAAAATAGCAACCAAACTATAATGGTTACCGTTGCGCGCAACAAATAGGGAACGTTTAGGAGAAAACCAACAACGTGTTGTTTTCCCCGGGAGGTTGAAATGAGTTACAACGTAATTGTCGCAGCCCCTCTTGGCAACGCCAACTTCGTCGTGTGGTTTGACGGCGGCGTCTCTCGGCGTTACGAGGCGAGCGAGGTAGGCATTACCGATGAGCAGGACCTGGCCCATCTGAGCGTTCTTCCCCATGGCGAGGGCCTCTCCTGGGGCGACGACAAGCAAATAGATGCCGACGCCCTCTTCGAGCTGGGCGAGCCGGTTGACTACGTGAGCGAGGAGAAAGCCCGACTGCTCAAGGACCTCTCTGCCATTCGGCGCGACGCGTCCTTCTCGCAGACGCGCCTGGGCGAAGCCGCCGGCATTCGCCAGTCGGTGATCAGTCGCATCGAGGGCTGCGAAATCTCGCCTCAGATAAACACGCTCCTCAAGCTCCTGGCACCGCTGGGCAAGACGCTTGCCATCGTGGACCTGGAGGACTAGATAACCCATCCACAGGAATGCGAAGGGGGGACACGCCGTGCGACGTGTCCCCCTTTTTGCCGCCAACCTGCACTCGGGGGACAGTCCCCTGTGTTTAGGGGACAGTCCCCTAAACACAGGGGACTGTCCCCCGAGTGCAGAAGGAGGGGTTGCTATGACTCCAGCCGCTCGCGGAGCAGTTGGTTGAACAGCTTGGGGTTGCCCGTGCCGCGGGAGGCCTTCATGCACTGGCCCACGAGGAAGCCAACGACCTTCTTGTTGCCCTCGCGATACTGGCGCACCTGGTCGGTGCAGCGACCTAGGACCTCGTCCACCGTCGCGGCAAGCGCGTCGGTGTCGGTGCTCTGGCGCATGCCGCGCTCGTCCACGACCTTCTCGGGATCCAGGTCCGTGCCGTCCACGACCTCCAGCACCTCGCGCGCCTGCGCAAAGGTGATGGCGTCCTGAGCGAGCAGCGACGAGAGACTCGCAACCTGCGAGGCGAGCACTGCCTTGGTGGCGGGCACGAGGTTCACCATCACGTTGGCCACGGTCGCCACGGCCTTGGGCGCTGCCTGGGCGGCCTCCTCAAAGAAGCGAGCCACCGCGGGGTCACCGGCCAGCTGGGCAGCGTCGGCACGCTTGAGGCCAAAGGCCTGCACGTAGCGGTCGCGCTTGGCGTCGGGAAGCTCCGGCACGCGGGCGCGGCAGCGCTCCACGAACTCTTCCGAGAGGTCGAACGGAGCGAGATCGGGATCGGGATACATGCGGTAGTCGTCGGCGGTCTCCTTTACGCGCATCACCACCGTGCGGCGCTTGCTGGGCTCCCAGTGACGCGTCTCCTGGTAGACAATGCCACCCTCCTCCAACACCTCTGCCTGTCGGCAGATCTCGTACTCCAGCGCGTCGTGGAGGCTCTTAAACGAGTTGATGTTCTTCATCTCGGTCTTGGTGCCAAACGCCTGGGTACCGCGCCGACGGATGCTCACGTTGCCGTCACAGCGCATGGATCCGTTCTCCAGCGAGCAGTCGGAGATGCCCAGCGTGAGGAAGGTCTGGCGAAGCTTCTCCATAAAGAGACGCGCCTCCTCGGGCGTGCGCAGGTCGGGCTCGGTGACGAGCTCGATGAGCGGGGTGCCGCAGCGGTTGTAGTCTATGAGAGACTCGCTCGCGCCGCCAATGCGCCCCTCGCCGCCGCCCACGTGCACCATCTTTGCGGCGTCCTCCTCCATGTGGATGCGCAGGATGCGGATGGGCGCCACGTATGAGCCGTCCTTGTCCTTGTCCACAGTGTTGTCGGGCCGCTCGCGCGCGCCCTGGCCCGTCACCTCGAGGTCGAGGTGACCGTACATGCAAAACGCCACCGGACCCTGGGTGGTTTGGTAGTTCTTGGACATGTCGGGATAGAAGTAGTGCTTGCGGTAGAAGTACGAGCGCGGCTGAATCTTGCAGTTGGTGGCAAGGCCGGCCATCACGATGGACTCGATGGCCTTGCGGTTGGGAACGGGCAGCGCACCCGGCATTCCCAGGCACACGGGACATACGTTGGTGTTGGGCTCGTCGTCGTGGCTGAGCCTGCAGTCGCAGAACATCTTGGTTTGGAGCGTGGTGAGCTCGGTGTGGACCTCAAGGCCAATAACGGCCTCCCAGTCCTTGAGGACCTCGTTGAGCTTTCTCATGCGAGGTCACCTCCCTTCCCAGCAAACGCGGGTGCAACGGTTCCCGGCACATGCCGATTGGCCTGGGCGATGCCCAGCTCGAGCGCGCGCGCCACACGCAGCAGCTTCCTGTCCTGGAACGCCGGTCCCTGAAGCTGCGCCGCAACGGGCATGCCCGTTTGCGACCCCAGCCCCACCGGCACGCTCACGCCACCGTTTCCGGCGATGTTGTTGGAGATGGTAAAGAGGTCGGAGGCATACATCTGCGTTGGGTCGCTCACCTCGCCAAAGCGCCAGGCGGTGGTGGGAGCCGTGGGCAGCATGATGGCATCGCAGCGCTCGAAGGCACAGCGATAGTCCTGCGTGATGAGCGTGCGCACCTGTTGCGCAGGATAGTAGTATTTGTCATACACGCCGGCGGCCAGCAGGTAGGCGCCCAGCATCTGACGACGCTTGGCCTCTGAGCCAAACCCGTGCGCGCGCGACAGCGCCGTCTGCTCGGCGAGGGTGGCGCAGTTCGGCTCCTGGTACCCAAAGCGCACGCCGTCGAAGCGGGCCAGGTTTGAGAAGGCCTCCGAAGGGCCAATTACGTAGTAGGCGGCAATGGCCGACGCCATGTTGGGCAGCTCGACCTCCACGATGCGTACGCCGCGGTCCTCGAGCGCCGCGCGAGCGGCCTGCATGCCCTCGCGCACCTCGGCAGACAGGCCCTCGTGCTCCATAAGCGCGGGGATGACGCCCACGCGCATACCCTCAACCGAGTCGTCCAAGCCCTCCAGGAAGTCTGGCTGCACGTCCTGCGACGTGGAGTCCAACGCGTCGCGGCCACCGGTCACCAGCGCGTTCATGGCAAGTGCCACGTCCTGGACACAGCGGCCAAAGGGGCCCACCTGGTCGAGCGACGAGCCAAACGCCACGACGCCGTAGCGACTCACGGCGCCATACGTGGGCTTCATGCCCACCACACCGCAGAAGCATGCCGGCTGGCGAATGGAGCCGCCGGTGTCGGAGCCAAGCGAGAGGGTTACCTCGCCCACAGCCACCGCTGCGGCACTGCCGCCCGACGAGCCGCCCGGCACGCGCCCGGTGTCCCAGGGGTTGTTGGTACGATGGAAGGCGCTGGACTCCGTGGAGGAGCCAAAGGCAAACTCGTCCATGTTCGTCTTGCCCATGGGCGTGGCGCCCGCATCGAGCATGCGCTGCACGCACGTGGCCGTGAACACGGACTCGTACGTTTCGAGCATGCGAGAGGCGCAAGTGGTGCGCGTGCCCACCAGGTGCATGTTGTCCTTGAAGGCGATGGGCACGCCCGCAAGCGGCCCGAGCTCCTGGCCCGCCGCCCGCCGCCTGTCGGTCTCCTGCGCGGCCTCAAGCGCGAGGTCGGCGCTCACCTGCAGGAAGGCGCGCACGTCGCCCTCCCGCTGTTCTATGGCCGCAAGCGACGCCTGGGCAACCTGCGTCGCCGTAAAGTCTCCCGCGGCGACACCCGCCGCGATTTGTGCGGCCGACATGTCTTGGAACGTGGCCATTAGCGGTCACCCCCCTCGTCGCCCAGGATAGACGGAACCCTAAACGAGCGGCCTTGCGATGCCGCGGCGTTGGACAGGGCCACGTCCAGGTCCAGTGACCTTCCGTGCGCGTTGAGCTCGTCGCCCGCCATAACGTTGGAAAGGTCGCCAATGGGATGGAACGTGGGCTCGACGTCGGTAAGGTCGTACTCACGGATGGGCTGGAGCAGGTCGATGGCCTCGTTCATGTAGGCGCACATCTCGTCCAGCTCCTCCTCCGTGAGCGCGATGCGCGCGTAGTCGGCAATGCCGCGCACGTCGTCTCGTGTTAGAGCCATGGTCTCCCCTCTCGCGTGCTTGTTGTTGTGGTCGAACCGAACCATTCTACGCCAGGAGACAAGAAGCGGGCCACCAGGTGACCCGCTTCGCATGTATTTGTTAACAGGCAAGCACTTTTGCCTACCAAGAAAGCGCCAAAGCATGGCGAGGCTGCACTGGGGGGACAGTCCCCTGTGTTTAGGGGACTGTCCCCCCAGTGCAGCCT
>JAUMWN010000169.1 GCA_030529625.1 Coriobacteriales bacterium | reverse complement strand
TCGGCGGCGGTAATCCGGCTCCTCGCCGACCTCGTCGGCAGGGTCCGAAGCTGGGCGAGAAGACATGAGCGCAAGTGACGGATGACGTTGGTCTAACATGAAGAAGGCCCGGATGGGAGCCGGGCCTTTGAAAAAGTAAACCGGCGCCGCCCGCAGCAGGTTAACGGAAGGCGGGCATCGCTGGCACGCCTACATTATAGCCGCTCGCGCGCCGAGCGCAAGCGGCGAGATGGGGGGAGCGCCCCGCAACCGCAGCACGCGGTGGCGGGCTCCCCTTGCCACACAGGGCGTGCGCTATGCGAGGATTCTGGATGGCTAGAAGCAGAATCCGGGGGAGACGCCACCGGCACGCAAGGCGTCGCCGTAGTCCCAACTGCCATCGTCGTAGACAAGGTGGAACCTGTCCATACCAAGGGCATACGGAGAGCGAAGCCACCACCGCGAGTCCGCTCCGCGCTTCTTGCAGGGTTCGCAGGTGGTGGTCGTCACGCGCTCGTCCTTATATAGCTGGTACTGAGTACCCTCGGCGTCGTAGGTGGCAGGCGACCAAAGCACGCACTTTTTCTGGCCCGACAGCTCGCCAAACACCTCACCCATGGAGAGGAGCCAGATGCCATCGTTGGTGACGCTCACAACCGAGGGGTCGTTCTCTTTCGTAACCTCACCAACATTGTTGGTCCTCTTCCTCGCCACGGCCACATTGACGCGAAGGTCGGTCGGCAGCATCTCCAAGAACTCACTGTTGAGCCACGCGCGCATCTCGCTCCTCTCCCAGCCTCCAGCGTAGGTGTAATGGGCATTCATACGGTGCTTCTTGGGCACGTCCGCGAACTCGAATGAAATCCCCGCCTTCCCGCCAGCCGCCAGCACGTCGTGGCGGAAGCCAAGGATGCGCACGGAGGCGGGCGTGCCGTCGGTCAGCTTGAGGCCCTTCTCCGCGCCACGCAGCCTGCCGCCCTTGTCAACAAGACCGTACTCCCTCGCGATCGCCTTCCACTCCGCGTCGCTTCCCGCCGCAGCAATCGCCCGCGAGATTTCCTTGAGCTCCGCCCACGAATACTCGGAAAGCAAGTCTCGCGGAGTCACGCCCGCCAAACTCACGATCCGCGTTGCCTCCACGCGCACGCGGGTCTCCGCCGTCTGGCGCGAGTCCTTCCTCGGCCGCACTCCCCTTTTCCGCTTGCCTGTGGGAGTGAGGCAGGAATCCATCCTCGCTGTCCCGAAGAGCCGGACGTAGAACGAGTGCTCCGACAGTTCATGCCAGAACAAGGACTGAGTCCGTCCCAAGCGCATCTGAAGGTCACGCGTGAGCTCCACGTCCTCCAGGAACACGGGCAGCACCGTCTTCCCTAGGTCGAGCGCGTAGTTGACCTCAGTGCTGCACCATCCGGACCTGAGCGAGGCCCGGGATACGAACAGTATGAAGAAGGCGCACCCATACACGTGGTCGGCGATTCTCATGGGATACTGCGACGCCAGCTCGATGCCGTCGTCGTACCACACGCGGTAGCCCTCGCTTGCGAGCGCTCTGATTATGGGCAGGACGACAAGCTCGTCGGCGTGCGCGTAGCACGCGAACACGTAGTCGCGGTCGCCCTCGTAGACCGCCGGCTTCCCACCTGCCATGCCCTTGTCCTCCCACACAGGTACCAAAGCACCTCGTCGCAAGTCGGGCATTAGCTTACCACACACGGGTACCATCGCAGACGGCGTGGGCGGAGCACGGGCGGGCGGGCGTCACGCACACGAACCTTGAACGCTAAGATGTGCGCACGCGACAGGCATCGCGGGACGGGGACCGTACGTGCATTTCCCATAGCGTGTGGCGGGGCGATAAGCACGAGAAGCTCGAATCGGCTTGTCGGCGGTACTCCCCATCGCGCAAGGCGGGGTGTGAGTTTGCTGGCTTCGCGCACTGTGGCACGGCGCTTGCTGGGATTTGGACCAGTGGCGATGGGATTTGCCGACTTTAAGACCAGTGGCGCATCGTTTGCTGGCTTTCGGACCAGTGGCACGGCGTTTGCTGGCGTCCGGACCAGTGGCACGGCGTTTGCCGGGATTTGGACCAGTGGCGCTCCACCAGTGCCATAGCAGCCAAAGTCAGCAAACGCGGTGCCATAGCGCGTGAAGCCAGCAAACGCTCGCGACCCCCCATCTGAGGTTCTAACGAGTACGCCGGTAATGGCCAAGCGACTTCGTTCGTACGTCCTGCCTCAACGCAGGCTTAACGGCACGGCAACGCCATCGGTGCCACAATGCCCTCACGCGTGCCGGCGATGTCCATGCGCGGGCGGCGCCACCTCGATCAAAGGAAAGGGGTGGTGCGTATGCCCATCCATGAATTCGTGAAGGCCCTGTTCATAGCCGCCCTGTCCGCGGACTCGGCGGCGGTAATCCGGCTCCTCGCCGACCTCGTCGGCAGGGTCCGAAGCTGGGCGAGAAGACATGAGCGCAAGTGACGGATGACGTTGGTCTAACATGAAGAAGGCCCGGATGGGAGCCGGGCCTTTGGCAATATAAACCGGCGCCGCCCGCAGCACGTTAACAGATGGCGGGCATCGCTGGCACGCCTACATTATAGCCGCTCGCGTGCAAAGCGCAAGCGGCGAGATGGGGGGAGCGCCCCCCAACCGCGACGCGCGGTGGC
>JAUMWN010000168.1 GCA_030529625.1 Coriobacteriales bacterium | reverse complement strand
TTGGCGTCTACGGAACGACACCCGACGAGACCTGTTGCATCGGCACCTCAGCAACGATGTGTCGCGTGAGCCACAGCCGCGCGGTAGCATACAATCCCACAGCGCGCCTGTGACTCATCTTGACATCATCTACGGGGACTACGGCATCTCTTTTGAAGGAGAGGCCGGTGACAGCGGTGCTATGACACCCCATACCGGGGTTGGACACCAGAGGCGCGGCCACCACGCGCATCTGCGGACCAGTTCGTTCGTACGTCCTAGCATGGGAGATTACTTCCGTACGACGTTCCCCTTTGCCAATGAGCCCTTCACAAGTCTTCTTTCAACAAAGCCGCAGCAAACGGAGGGGTCTTTATCTGGAACCATACACGACTATCCGCCTACCCTTCCGCACGGCGGAATCAATGCCTTCATGCTTCGAGGCGGTAAAGCCGAAGTTCCTTCCATACGTCCATCAGGAGCGCGCATGGGAACGGCTGGTCGGCGATGACGGGCAATCCACGGTGATTCCTTGCTGGAGAGCTCAAGTCAAACACGCTCTTCAGAGATCTGCTCGAGGCGGCGGAGGGGAAGTTCTTCCAGCCGAGCAAGGTGGTCGAGGCGCTCTCGAGGAGGCGTCGTAGTCGGCATGCACGTTAGCGCGCTCGCTGCACGTTAATGCGCAAGCAGAAGGAGTTCTAGTCGCCGTTGTGTCCCAGTCGTGTCCTGAGGGGAGGAAAGGGATGTCCCGAGATAGCAAAACAGGCCAGAGACAAAGCTCTGACCTGCGGATTCTTGGTAGCCCGTACCGGATTCGAACCGGTGATCTCCGCCTTGAGAGGGCGGCGTCCTGGGCCGCTAGACGAACGGGCCGTACATACGCCAAAGAATGGCTGGGACTGAGAGAATCGAACTCCCACTGACGGAACCAGAATCCGTTGTCCTACCGTTAGACGAAGTCCCAGTGGTTCCACTTGCTTCAACGCGAGAAGACACTTTACCGTATCCCTCACTCATTTGCAAGTGTTTTTGGAAACTTTTTTTGTGCATCTGCGAACAAGCGGGACTGTCCCCTTTGTTCGCGCATGTGGAATAATGGAGGTCTCTTCTAGGCGCCATACACGATCAGGAAACAGGACAAGATCACATGTGTCACAGAATCGTACCCATGCAGTTACCCGAAATCGAGTATCTCCTGGGGCAGCGACGCGAGACGGGCCACGCGCGCCTGCCGCAACGCGACCCGTCCGTCGTCGTGCCCGACGCCTATCCTGGAAAGCAACTCCCCCTCATCGTCCCCGATCCCTCGGGCAACCTGACGCCTGCAGAACTCACGTGGGGATTCGACGCCCCGCCTGGCATGCGCGCCAAGCTGGTGTTCAACACCCGCATCGAGACAGCACTCTCGCACGCCGCCGCGGGTCGCGGCATGTGGGCGAGTCCCATCGAGCAAGGCCGCTGCCTCATCCCCGTGCTCGCCTTCTACGAGTCGTGGACGCACAACCCACCGCGCCGCGGCATGCAAGTGCGCTTTACCCTTCCCGGACGCAAGGCCTTCCTGCTGGCTGGCATCCAGGAAAACGGACGTGTCTCCGTGGTGACGACCACACCCAACGCGGACGTTGGCCCCCTGCACACCCGCATGCCACTCGTGCTAGGACCAGGCGACTCGTCCATCTGGCTCGGACCGGACTACGCTTCTCTCGCAGACCGGTCCGCCATCCGCCTCATCGCCTCCCCAGAGGCCGAATTGCCAGCCACCAAGGGAGGCTCTTCCTAAATCCGGCAATCTGCTACTGCAGAATGACCATCTCGTCTCCCCACGACATTGATTCCACCACGCGCGTCACCCCACCACGCGAGAACTCCACCACGAGGTTCCGACCACCCGGCAAATCCCACGTCCAGCGCTCGTCTTCCCCACGCCGTTCGGCATGCACGGGACCACCTAGGATGCCCATTACCTCGCGCGTGCTCATACCAACCTCGATGCGCTCCGCACCGGGGCGCCGTCCCTCGTCACGCGCGCAGCGAACAGGCTCAGAACTGGCCTCCCGTGTGCTCTCCTGGCAATACGTGACCTCGCCCACGCTAACCATCTCGTGCTTCCTGTCCAACCGCACAGACGTGATGCGCCGCGTCTGCGCGGGCCGCCCCCAATCAGTGTAGACCGTTAGCGTGCAGGTGGCCGGACCAAACACGGTCTGCTGGTGTGAAGCAAAATAATGCGCCCGCACGCGATACACACCCTCGCGCGCCTTGCGAATCTCGTAGAGCTCCGGCCCATACCCATCCGTGATGTCCTCCGATACACGCCCGCCGTCATGGGTAAGGTTGTGCGCGTAATAGGCCTCCTCGCCCGTGGGTTCCGTAACGTGCAGATCAACGTCCGTCTCGTCCGCATCCCACGCCAGGGTGACGCGCACGTCGCACGCAAGCACTCCTTCGAGGTCCTCGCCCAAGGAGGGCAACTCCGGTGCGCACTCCCACTCCTGTGCTTCCGCCCATGCACGGAAGACGTTGTACTCCTCGACGGCAAAGAGGCCAATTGCCATCGGACGCCGATCCCAGGGCGTCAGGGCAATCTTGCGATACGTCTCCCCCGCCTCTTCGGCATACTTGCGTGCCACGTCCATCTCACCCCGCCCGAACGCCTGTCGCGCAAGCTCA
>JAUMWN010000167.1 GCA_030529625.1 Coriobacteriales bacterium | reverse complement strand
CCCAACGCCATTAAGATAAGCTAGCTTAACGTTTGGCCAGCGAGCGACGTTGCCGTTCGCTGGCCAAACGTTGCCGTTGGCGGAATAGTCGACAAATTATAACCGAAATGTGGTTCCGGCCTCTTCGAGGCCGTCGAGAAAAGGGCGCCGCAAGGCGCCCCGGACCCGACGGAGAGGAGGCCGACCATGAGGATGTCGGAGCGCGTGGCGCGGGCGCTGCTGCGCTGCATCGAGTCGCTGGCCGCGAGGCCGGAGGAGTGCGCGCGGTCGCCCGGGCGCGACTTCACGAGGAGGCGCAAGCTTGGGCTGGCCAGGCTGCTCCTGCTGCTGGTGACCTGGGGCAGGGACTGCGCCTGGGCCGAGCTCTGCGAGCTCGCCGGCTGGGACGGCACGGCGCCGAGCGGCGCGGCGCTGACCCAGCAGTGGAAGAAGCTGTGCGACCGGGCGATGCCCGCGCTGCTGCGGTCGTTCCTGTCGCAGTTCGAGCCCGCCGCCTTCATGGGCCGCTTCCGGCTGCTCGCGGCAGACGGCACGGAGTGGCAGCTGCTGCCCGGCACGGGCGGGGCGCGGTGCCGGGTGAGGAACGGCAGGGGCGGCGGCCACCACTGGGAGCTGCACGCCACCTGCGCGTTCGACCCGCTGCGCCGCACGTTCGAGGACGCGGTGTGCCAGGGCGGCGCGGAGGAGGACGAGCCGGGCGCGCTGTGCGAGCTCGTCGACCGGCTCTTCTGCGGCCGCGGCCTCGTGCCGCTCTGGCTCGCCGACCGCAACTTCTGCACGTGGAACGTGATCTGCCACATGCGCGAGGCCGGCGCCTCGTTCTGCCTGAGGGCGAGCGAGCGCTGGGTGCGGGCGCTGCTGCGCGACGAGGAGCCCGCCGGCGAGTTCGACCTCGAGGTCGAGCGCTGCCTCGTGCGCACGAGGTCCGAGAGGTGGCGCACCAGGCCGGGCGAGCCCGGGCTCTACCGGGTCATCGGCGGCTCCCGCAGGCTCGACGCCCTGCCGCGTGGGTCGCGCGGCGAGTGGTGGTGCCGCCTGCGCGTCGTCCGCGTCGCGCTGCCCGGCGGCGGCGGGTGGCTCAGCCTGGTCACCGACCTGCCGCGCGACGGGTTCGACGCCGCCGCGCTCGCCGCGCTCTACGCCGTGCGCTGGGGCGAGGAGGTCGGCTTCCTGCACCTCAAGCACGCCGTCGGCCTCGACGCCCCCAGGACCCGGGACTACGGGCGCGCCGTGCAGGAGCTGTGGGGCAGGCTCGTGCTCCACGACGCCTGCTCGCTCGGCGTCTCCGGCGTCCCCGCGCCCGCCCCGGGACCCGGGCGCGCGCGGGCGACCGACCGCGCGGCCGCGCTCAAGGCGTTCGCGCGCATGCTGCGCTCGCTCGTGCGCGGGGACTCCTTCGACGTGGAGGCGCACGCCGCCCGCCACTCGCACAGCGTGAGGAGGGGCCGCGGCCACCCGCGGCGCAGGAGGCCCAAGTCCCCGCCGAAGTCGTGCGGCCGGCACTGACCGGGCGGCGGGGACCGACGACCACGCGCCCGGCGGGCGCGACACACCGATGCCGACCCCGTGAAGCGAAGCGAGGAGGCGGTCGCCTGGACCATGCGGGACAACCTGGCGCTCTCGCCGCCGGTGGCGAAAAAACGGCTTCGCCAACCGGCCGCCCCGTCATGCCCAACATCTTAACTTAATGGCGTTGGGATCCACCCCATGCCGCTCGGCAGCATCGTCGATGCTGTACGCGTAACTCACGGGAAAGAAGACGCTACGCACCATGTCAATCGGCATAATCTCAACCACTAGCGTGAGTGCGAGCATCGCCGTCATAAACAGTATGGGCAGCGTCCGGTACCAACGCCAAAAGAGAGCGTTTCGCATATCTGGCATACTATCGTTCCTCCGTCACATTCTCCCACCAAGCACCCACTTGTGCCATGAGCGCCTCGAAGTCTCCGTCGTTCGCAAACACCGTGTCCGCATGTCGCTCGAGATAATCCTGTGAGGGCTGCGCCGCATCGCGCCTGTCAAAGTCATCCCCATCCATGCCGCGTAGTATCGCCCGCTCACGCCGAAGGGCAGTCGGACTCACCACACAGACAATCTCATCAGCAAGCCACCCCAGGTCAAGCGCACGATCAAGCAGGGGAACCTCGACCACGCAGACGCGAATCCCCGCCCGCGCAGCATCGTCAAGCCGTCGTTTGAGCGCCGCAAAAATCGCCGGATGAGTGATGGCCTCCAGACTCTGCGTCGCCTCTTGTGTGACGAAGGCACGTTTCGCAAGAACGTCGCGCCTAAGCTCACCCGTCCGAGGCTCGATTACATCTGATCCAAAGACATCCACCAGCTCGTCCAACACGGCAGACCCCGGTTCGCAAACCTCACGCGAGACGACATCCAAGTCGATGCGCCGCGCTCCGTGTCGTTCGAACTCACGGGCGACCGTGGACTTGCCTGACGCGATGCCCCCCGCCAGAAAAACCGTATGCACGCGACCCCCTAGGACTTCGCCTCGAACTTCGCATGGCATTTGGGGCAGGTAATCCTTATCTTGCCCTTCTTGCGCGGAACGCGAACACGCTGACCGCACTCCGGGCATGTCAGGTGCTTGTAGCCCTTGAACTCCTTTGCCGCGTCACCCGGGTTGCGAAACCACGGCATGACGGGACTCACGAAGTCCAAA
>JAUMWN010000030.1:21465-28553 GCA_030529625.1 Coriobacteriales bacterium | reverse complement strand
TACCACTTTATTCGCCAGCGCGAGGAGTCCGAGACGGCCCGTTGGCGGCCCGACATGTACCAGAAGCGCGAGGAGGAGCACGACTGGATGCTGGACCTGTATCGCCATTGGGGCCTGGACGGTGACCCGGTGAGCATGGAGGTCGTGCAGCGCCGCTACGTGGAGCGTCTCATCGGCTGCATCGAGAACGTGTGCAACCCCGCCTGCGAGCTCTCGGCCTCCGAGAAGGTCTCGCTCATAGACAACATGATAAGCACCGACCGCGCCCAGCTGGCCGTGGAGTTGGCGCAGCCGCGCTCGCGCATGATGCGCACCATGCTCATGCCCATCAAGAGCAAGAACGCCCAGCTCGCCTACCACGAGGGTCGCATCATCTCGTTTGTGAAGTCGCACAACACCAGGATGTTCTCAACGCTCAAGGCCCGCCGCTAGGGGCCGCTGGGCTGCGCAGGGGCCCGCCGCCAGCCGCTGCGCCGGCACACCGCAGCATGCAGCCGTTACGACGCGCGCTTCTCCGTACGGCCGTTGAGGAACGCCAACCCCGAACTCGAGACGAGCCAAACGGCAACCATGCGCGGGAAGCCAGAGTTGACGACGACCTTAACCACAAAGTTCAAGAAGAAGCAGAAGCACAGGCCATATCCCAAGATGCTGTATATGAGCATGGATGTCTTTACCGAGCCGTTCCAAAGTATGCGCTGCGTATTGGAGAACAAAAAGCACAGCTCGCAGAGCGCCGCAAGCACGGCTGTTGCCACAAAGCCCCCAACGTAGCCCCAATCAAACACAAATGTGTAGTAAATTGTGTACACATTGCCGAGCTTTCGCCCATTGATCGTTTGGAACGGTTGCCATTCGTCCCACTTCTTTTGCGCGTCATGCCCCGCCCAATGGTCGAGCGACGCATACGCCATGGCAAGCGTCTGATCGCCCCAGCGGGTCGGTGTGCTCGTAATGGGCGCAGGCAGCTCGTCGTTGAGGTACATGTCCAGGTTCTTTATGGGCGCCCCCAAGTATGTGGAGACGTAGTCGGAAAGCGAACGTCGCTCGTCGAAGCTCCTGCCCACCAGCGAAAGCATGGGCCTAAAGGCGAGTAGCCCCACGGCAACGGCAATCGCTATGACGGCGCAGATGCGTGCGGTGGGGTTCTTTTTGTTCGTGCGGTAGCGACGATACAAAAAGTTGAGGTACAGGAACGCAAAGGCCAGGAATCGCATGATCAGTCCGTTGCGCTCGCCCGAGAAGAGCGTGTAGAACATGATGATGACCATAATCAGCATCGCAGGTACGTTAACGATGCGACGTTTGGCGTTGAGGTTTTGCGCCACGACATAGGCCCACAGGTAATAGGTGGCATCACAAATGACCACGAGCATGCCCACGGGCCCGCGTATGGAAACGTCCACATCGCTGAACTTTGCCAGGCGATCGTACGTCTTCATAACGCCCAAAAGGTCGCTCGGACCACCATGCTCAACCGAAATCCGCGTAAAGCTCATTGCCAGCAGCCATGTCGTTCCCAGCGCGAGCGCAAACCCAAGGACGTACAGGGCCACGGGAACGTGCAGCGGTTCTCTCACCAGCAGATCGTCCTCCGCTTCGCTGGCCTCGCGACCACCCATGAGCTTGTTCCACACCGCCTGCACGCAAAAGGCGACGGCAACGAACAGCGCCGCTCCTCCGCCAACCAGGGCAACCGTATTGGGGTGTAGATCGAAGGCAAACGGCTCGTAGTTGGCCAACCCGTTTCCCACCGCAAGGGCAAAAAAGAGCACGAAGACAAACGCAGGGCTGTCCAGTCTGCGACCAAAGAGCAAATAGCTTGCCACAAGAAGGGCTATGAGCAGCACGAGCAAAAGGACGGAGCTCATCCTTACCTCCAACGGGTTCTTGGCACGAGGTTTTCCGCGAGCGGATGCTGTACAGGATAATTGGTTTTTGACTCGTTCACAACCCGCGTGCTGCCGGGCCGGCCACTGGCCACAGCGTCACTGGCCGGCCCGCGAGACCGCGTGCGCTTTGTAGCGGTCGTGTTGCTTGCGGCTAGATGTTTGACTGTGCACAGGGGTTATCCTAGGATAAAAACATTGCAAACTGGTGACGCAGATTGGATGGGAGAGAACGGGTCCTTATGAATTGCCGTCGTGTGCATAGTGGTTCCCAAAGGTAGCCCCATGGCCGTCCAGACCGCATCCGGGGCGGCATGTTCCCACAAGCGTCCGGGTAAGTATCGTTACGCAAAGCGGGCGCTCGATATTGTTGCTTCGTTGGTCATAATCGTGGTTATGGCCATACCCGTGCTCATTGTATGCATTGCCATCAGCATAGAGTCGCATGGCCTTCCCATGTTTAGGCAAGAGCGCGTAGGGCGGAATGGCAAGCCCTTCCTCATGTTTAAGCTGCGCACCATGTATGCCGACGCCGAGGGCAACATGGAGCGATACCTCACCCCCGAGCAGATGAGGGAGTGGGAGGCCGAGCACAAGGTTGCCGACGACCCGCGCGTCACCAAGATAGGTCGCTTCCTGCGCAGGACCTCCCTCGACGAGATACCCCAGTTTATGAACGTGTTGGTGGGGCAGATGTCGGTTATCGGTCCTCGACCGGTCACGCGAGAAGAGCTCAAGTGGTATGGTAGCGACCTCGACGAGATTCTGTCTGTTCGCCAGGGCGTCACGGGCTATTGGCAGGCCTACGCGCGAAACGACGTTACGTGGGAGTCCGGCGAGCGTCAGGAAATGGAGCTCTACTACGTGCGCCACATGTGCGCTTCCTTGGACGCGCGCATCTTCTTTAGCACGTTTGGCGCGATTGTGGGTCGAACGGGGAAGTAGCGGGGCTGGTGTCCGTTTGGGAAGAGGTACCTTTGGGACACTGGGCAGGGCATACCGTGGCGCGAGGGTTGCCGGACGTGGCCAAAAGGGGACTCTTCCCCTACGGACCGCTTAGCTCGACGCAAGGTCCAAAGCGGCAGCAACGGCGCGTTGGGTAAAGTATCCGTCGCGCAGCTTGGCGCCGAGTTCGCATGCATTGGCGCGCATCTGTTCGTAGTCGTCCGCAGAGACGGCATCCAGAGCATCCTTAAGCTCGTTGAGGCTTCCAACGCACAGTCCAACGTGATACTCGCGAATCACGTCTGCGATGGCGGCCTCGTCCCACACGATAACGGGCCGCTGGCAGGCGAGGTACAGCGACGTCTTGTGGGGGTTGTTAATGCGTAGGTATTGGCCATAGGCGCCATCGCACGTGGCCGCAGACGGTCCGTCCCATACCAGCCCGTAGCGGCCAAAGCGCTGCACGGGCGGTGCGTCCGCCTCAAACGAGCCCTCGTAGACAACGTTGCTAGTCGCCAGTTCCTCGTTAAATCCTAGGCCAAACAGGTCAAAGCGCACGTCGTGCGGGAGCGAGTAGAGGTAGCCGGTCTTCTGGGGATCAAGGTTTCCTGCTATCACGACCGAGTCCGCTGTGGCGGGTGTGTTGGGCAGAGGTTCGGGTCCCGGAATAAGATAGTCAAATAGCTCGAGTGAGACGATCCGGTCCATGGGATAGTCCAGCGCCGTATGCAGAGCGCGCGCCATGCGGTCGTTATGGACAATCACCGCTGACGCATACGAGAACGCGCTCGACTCCTCCCATCGTATGCGGCTCTTCTCTGCACGCGACGCGTCCTCGCGTAGGGCAAGGCGCAGCGTGTCCAGGTCGTGCACGAGCAGGATGAGCCGCACGTGCTTCTTGGCAAGCTGCCGCATGACCCGGCCAAAGAATATGGTGTGCCCAACGGGAGGCATCTGCACAACGAGGCCGTCACCGGTGCTCAGCGTGCGTATGGCCTGGAGCCAGTTGTTTGCCGTTGTGCGATGCATGGCGAGCTTTTGGATCTTGCCGGCCTGGTCGCGACCTGCGATGGTATCTATGGCAAGCGGACTCATGCCCATGCGTGCAAGAATGGCGTTCACGTCTGCGCGCGCCTTGCCGCCCGCATTGCGCACCACAGCGTCAGTCGTCTCTCTCTCGTCGGCGTAATACCACGTCATGTGCGCTCCAAGGCTAATGCTGGTTGCCAATCCTGCCACCAGAAACTTTTCGTGCGACAAAGAACGTGCCCTTCTTGAGCCAATGCTGGCTCTCCAGGTTAACCACCGGCATCTCGGCGTAGGGAACCATCCTTGTCTCGACCCACGGGTCCAGGAGCCGCTCGCTCACAAAGCCAAACACGCGTCGGTCGTAGTCGTTGTATGCGCGAGTGTCCAGCCGTGCCTCCAGCTCAAACAGGACGTCAAAGAGCCAGGCCAGATACTCGCATGCCAGGTCCTGGCGCATAACGAACATGTTAAAGCGATGGCCGGCCGTGCGCCGCATGCTCGCGTCGTATGCCGCAAGATAGCTGGGATATTTCTCCGCCAAAATCGACCGCGTGGTGGCCAGGTCCTCCTCATGATGCGCGTGCACGTACTGCTTGTAGGTTGTCTCGATGTAATACCGGCGCTTCTTGGGCAGGATGATGGGCGCCTGCGCCAAGGCGTGCCACAGGTCATCGCTCGTGGCAATGCGCTCGCGCTTGTCCCCTCGCCGCCTTGCGCAAAAGTGACGCCGGTAATGCGCAAGGCCCAGCCAGTCCGTCTGCAGGTTCTTCCAGGCCCAGTACAGCGCGGTGAGCTCGCAAAAGCTGGGATTCTTGTGGCTGATGTTGTCGCCCGCGTCGTCCCTTTGCCAGCCGGCAGGAATCTGCGACCCATTTTGTGCCGCATTGACCCATACGGGAACATACGCCGGGTCGCTTGGCATCCAATACTGCTTATGAGCCGCAACCACAATCGTCAGTTTGCTCGGCACGTGAGAGTCCATTCAGTATCCTGCACGTCGTTTTCCCAAGTTTATGCGCGCACGCTACTACTATACCGTGGGGCGCGTTGCAATCCAAAGGGCATTCGCCCCGTGCGGTCGCTAATCGATGGCGGATTCACGCGAAAGATACAACTGGCGCAGCTCCCTGGCGGTCTCGTTGGCTGCAAACCCCCGATCCCGGAAGCCGGGCGCCTGATGCGTGTTGCGACGTCCGGCCTTTTGCAAGACCGCCTCTGCCCACTGGGATGCCGGGTCGCTCAGGGAGAGCCGCGTTACGTAGTCGGGGCACACCTCCACGGTGCGCGGGACGACGTTGGAAACGATGCACGGCAATCCGGCGGCCTGTGCCTCAAGCACGGCGATTCCCAGCCCCTCCCACAGGGACGGGAACAGGAACACGTCCATGCAGGCAAGCGCGTTCTCCACGTCGGACCGAGCACCCAAAAAGCGCGTGGAGTCGGCCAGGCCCTTGCGGGCGACCTTGGCCTCGAGCATCTCGCGATCTTCTCCGTCGCCAACCAGCCACAAGACGGCATCGGGGTGGATGCGTAGCAGCTCGCCAAACACGTCGATGGCAAAGGACTGGTTCTTGGCCTCCGAAAGTCGGCCCACATTGCCAACCACGATTGTGGACGGATCGATGCCCGCCTCAGCCCGAAGCGCGTCTCGGCTTTCTTGGGCAGCCTCGAAGCGCTCGACATCAATGCCGTTGTTGAGGATGCGTACGTCTTTGAGCCGAGAGGGAAGGAACTTCGACAATGCCGCCTCTACCGAGCAGGCGCACAGCACGTCGGCCCGTCTCATCTCCAGCGATGCGGCGCGGCGAATGGCACGCTTCTTGAGCGTCATGTGCTCGTTTGCCGAGTGCGAGTGCGCCAGTATGAGCGGGACCCCTGCGTCGCTTGCGACTGCCGAAGCAATCGAGAGGACCGTTGTGCTGCCCGACTGGATGTGCACGACGTCGTAGGCGTGCTGCGCCAGGAAGTCCCTGAGCGGCTTCCTTAGAAGTTCTCTGCTGGAACCTGGCCTAAAGGGGAGGCCGAGCGTGAAGACGCGACCGCCCATGTCTTGGAACGCCAGGCGCCAGTCCTCGTTCTCGCATGCGTATGGGCTCAGGCAGTCAAAGGACAGCCCGTCGCGGTCCATGTGACTGAGCTGGGTTATCACGTAGGACTCTTGTCCCCCAAACCCGATGGGTTCGCCAAATAACTCCAGTACCTTAGTTGTCATTGGCAGACTCCCTGCTGGGAAACTCGATGGCGGGGTGGAAGAAGAGCCCGTCGCGCGTCCCCAGGACTATGGCGGAAAGCCGCTTGATCTTGTTGTCACGCGACTTGGTTAAAACCTTAAACGCATGATAACTCAAACGGACGAACTCATACAGGAATCCACTCACACCCTCGCGGCGATACAGCACGACATCGTTGCGATACAAGTACTTAAACCGGTCGAGGCGCGTGTAGTCGTCAGTAAAGACGTTTGCGCCAATGTTTGACGCCGACTTGTGTGTTACGACGCTTGGGGTCACCAAATAGCACGGCAGCTCTCGCGAAATGCGGCGGGTAAACTCCCAGTCGTCCGTCCAAACGAAGAACTCCTTGATGGGGAGTCCAAAGCGCCAGATGATGGAAGTGGGGACGAAGAGCGACACAAAACTTGCCATGGAAACGGGAATGATGCCGGTTTGGGTCATGTCCACGTTTTTGTAGACGGTTTGCCGGGGCGTGTTCATAATGCTCACCGTGCCGTCTCTCCAGAGCACCTTGCTGCACAAGAACCCATAGTCCTCGCTCGACGCATCGCGTGCCAGCAAGAGCTCCTCGAGCGCCGTGGGATGGGGCATGCAGTCGTCGTCCATAACCCATACGTACCCATACCCCAGCTCGCAGGCCCACTTCATGCCAAAGTTAAACCCGCCGGCACCGCCCAAGTTGGCGCCGGTGTTGCAGTACTGGATGGTGCCTGCATCAATGAGCGGGGCAAGCGCATCGCGCGTGCCGTCGCTGCTCGCGTTGTCGATTACGAGTATGTCGAACTTGTCCCGTGCGGTTTGCTCGTCGAGGTAGCGCAGGCACTCCAGCAGGAGCTCTTTGCGATTGTAGGTTACAACGATGGCTGCAGTTCTGTTGCGTTTGCTCATTGCTCGCTTCTACTCCATGTCGCCGGTGTGCTCGGGGTCTCGGGCGTCCTCGGTGGGGAGATTCACCTACCGGTCGCCAGTGAGCACCGCCGACTCGGCCACG